>CAZEOR010000284.1:0-4416 GCA_964513695.1 uncultured Thiobacillus sp. | reverse complement strand
ATGCTGTTCCGCCCAGCCGGTCTGCTGCCTTCTCGTCAGCGCAAGCGGGAATTCAGCGCCCAGGACGGCGTCGCCGAGCAGGAGCAGGCCGACCTCTACGACGCGCGGGTCTGAGATGACAGATCGATTGCCTGAACTGCTGCGGGTTTCCTGCGTCACCAAGCGATTTGGCGGCCTCGCCGCTTTGGAGGATGTCTCGCTCACGGTAGAAGAGGGAGATATCTACGGCTTGATCGGCCCCAACGGAGCGGGCAAGACCACCCTGTTCAATTGCATGACCGGGCTTTATTCGGTGACAGCAGGCGAAGTCATGCTGTCGGGTTCGCCTGTGCATGGCCTCAAACCGCACCAGATTGTGGCACGGGGCTTTGCCCGAACCTTCCAGAACATCCGCCTGTTTGCCAACATGACCGCCCTGGAAAACGTCATGGTCGGACGCCATATCCGCTCCCGGACAGGTGTACTTGGCGCCGTCATCCGCTGCGCCAGAACCCGCGCGGAGGAAGCGGCGATCCGCGACAAGGCACGCGAACTGATGGATTACGTCGGATTGAAAAATAAGGGGCGCAGTCTGGCTGGACATTTACCTTATGGCGATCAGCGCCGTCTGGAGATCGCGCGGGCACTGGCCACCGAACCCCGCTTGCTGGCACTGGACGAACCCGTGGCCGGCATGAATCCCACTGAGCGTCGACAGATGAGCGAGTTGTTCCTCAAGTTGCGCGAGGGCGGCGTAACCCTGTTGCTGATCGAACATGATGTAAAACTGGTGATGGGGCTCTGCGACCGGGTCGCCGTCCTGGATTACGGACGCAAGATCGCCGAGGGCGAGCCCGAATCCGTGCAGAAGGATGCCGGGGTCATTGCTGCTTATCTTGGCGGTGAGGCACCATGAGCCTCCTCAGCGTACGTGGACTCAAGGTTGCCTACGGCGGCATCCAGGCTGTCCGGGGTATCGACCTCGAAGTCGAGGAGGGTGAGCTGGTCTGCCTGATCGGCGCCAATGGAGCAGGAAAGAGCAGCACACTGAAGGGCATCATGGGTTTGGCCCACCCAAGGGGTGAAGTCCTTTTTGCCGGTGAACGACTGCACAAGCTACCCACCCACGCCATCACCTGCCGGGGGCTGGCACTGGTTCCGGAAGGCCGGGGCATATTCGGCCGATTGACGGTATCCGAGAACCTGGAGATGGGCGCCTACACCCGTGAGGACAAGACAGGTGTGCGAGCGGATATCGGTCGGGTCCACGAACTTTTTCCCCGCTTGGCCGAGCGGCACACCCAGTTGGCGGGCACGCTCTCCGGTGGCGAACAGCAGATGCTCGCCATCGCTCGTGCCCTCATGGGCCGGCCTCGTCTGCTTCTCCTCGATGAACCCAGCATGGGACTTGCGCCCCTCATGGTACGAAAGATCTATGACACCATCGCTGCCATCGCACAGGAAGGCGTAACCATTCTGCTGGTGGAACAAAATGCCAACTTGGCCCTGCAAGTCAGCCGGCGAGCTTATGTCATGGAAAGCGGTACGATCACTTTGTCCGGGGCATCCGCAGACTTGGCATCCGATAGCAAAGTCCGCTCTGCTTACCTTGGTGATTAACCTTCCCGATCCAAAGAAATATGTAGCGTATTCGCAACATTCCGATGTCTAGCACCCTGCTCGAATCGGGCGAACAATCGAATGTTCTAATATTCACAAATATACTGCGGGCTCAGTACCAGATACCTGTTTTTCCCTTGTTTTCAACCCTCTAGGAGTTCCGCCATGAAGAAGATTTCCGCCCTGATCCTGGCCCTGGTTGCTCAGTCCGCCTTTGCCGCCGGCCCCGCCACCCCGGAAAGCACTGCCGCCCAGCTGCTGGATCCCGCCAAGGTCGCCGACGTTGCCAAAGATCCCAAGGCTGCCGTTGCTGCCATGACCAACCTGATGGACCCCGCCACTGCCATCATCATGATGCAGAAGGGCATGGACCCCGCCACCTTCACCAAGATGGCCCAAGCCGGTATGTCTCCCGACATCCTGAAGTCCTACGCTGCCTTCCTTGACCCGAACATGTATACCAAGTGGCTGGCCGCTTCCATGGACCCCAACTTCTACATGGCCGGCATGGCCCCCTTCATGAACCCCAACATGTACATGAAGTGGCTGGCCGCTCCTCTGGATCCCCGCGTCCTGCAAATGGGTATGGCTCCCCTGAACCCCAACATGTACATGAACTGGGCTATGGCTCCCCTGGCCCCTGCCAACATGAACATGATGATGGCCCCCCTGAACCCCAACCTCTACACCCAGTGGGCTGGCGCTGCTGCTGATCCCAAGACCTATGGTACCTGGGGCAGCTTCATGAACCCTGCCACCTACGGCAACATGGCGAACCCCTTCGCCGGCTTCATCCCCGTGCCCGTTGCTCCTGCCGCCAAGTAATACGCGATCAGCTTCGGCATAAAAAGGGCGGAACTTCGGTTCCGCCCTTTTTGTTTGGACCGACATAAAGCATGTTATTATTTGTTAATGTTTACATATCTATATGATTGCTAAGCCTTTAACATGTTTTTCCGTCAGGCACTGACCTTCACCCTACTTTCGTTCGGCTCATCTCTGGGAGCCCAGGGCGCGACCGAGTTGGCACACATTCAGGCAACAACGGTAAAACCCGCCAAGTTGGCCGTAAAAAAAATCAGACAAAGGGATGGCAGCGTCGTGGTGCGTTTGGATATGCACTCCTCCTCTCCAAGTCAGAAGAGGAATAACCGCCAAGGGATGCCTGGGTCTAGTTATTCCGAATCGCATCCGGCAGTTACCGGAGATGCAGTGCATGCGAAGAATTCCCAATTGATGGATCAGTGGTTGGACGCTGTAACAGAACCGCGTTTCATGACTGCCCTTGCAACGGTAGCCATGAGCACCGGCGCCGAGGCGAAGTCACTCAACAAAGCGGTTGATCCGACTACAGTGCGAAATTGGGCCGAGTTCGTCGATCCGGACTTATATCTGCGCTGGATGGCAAGCGGCGTGGACCCCAAACTCAACCAAGCCATACACAATCGCACACCGGATACGCGGGCCACTCCACATTGGATTGCTTTCCCGGTTTTCATTGCTATCCCCAAAGAATTCCAGGCGGGCGTTCCACTTAATCCAACGATATGGTCAAACGCATACGGCAGCACCTCCGGTGGCCAAGAAGCGGCTCAGGAATGGCTTACGTTACCCATCCCGGACCCAAAGACCAATCCCTGGCTTCGTGCGAGCCAGAACTACAGGTACTGAGTCTTTCCCGCACCGACATAGCCTAGCTCGGTGAGTACTCCGCTCAGGGGAATATCCCAAGGATCGTGGGGTATACGATCGACTTGTTGTGTGGAAAATGCGGCCCCCACCAAGTGAGGACGCCGACAATTGCGACGCTGGTGGAGACTGGCCAAGCTTGCATCGTAGTACCCGCCGCCCATCCCGATACGCCAACCTTGCTCATCGAACCCCAGCAATGGCACAAACAGCACGTCCAGTTGATAAGCCCTTATTTTGCGCGCAGTGACATGCTGGTATTCGGGGATGCCATATCGGTTCAAGACCCAAGCAGGCCGATTTCCAAGCCGAATAAACCAGAGCTTTCTCTGACCTCTACGGGGCACGATGGGCAAGTAACAATCGACCCCCATGCGCGCCGCCTGATGGAGCAGCGGCAATACGTCAATCTCACGCCTGGCCGGGATGTAAAAGCCGATCCGGCGTTTGCTTGAGAGCAACCGCAGACGTAAGGCATGGCGCACCAAGCTCAAGCCTGCTGCGCGCCGCTCAGCGAGAGGTACAGCTGCACGTCGGCTGCGTAGCGCCCTCCGCAAGGCAGCCTTCCCGGGAAAATCAGAGGATTTGAGCATAAAAAGAGGGGCCTCCCCGCTTGCGCCGTCTGGGCCGCAATCCTGAACCCTGGGGTTCAAGGTCGGTCACGGTACAGTCGCGTCGGGTACATGGACCAAGCCACGCGCACACCTGCGATAGAACCACCGTGACCTTTGCTTACGCTTATCGGTTCAAAGAATACGCAACCTTCGCGAACGCAGCAGGGAGATTGATGGATCACTCGGGACGGGCCGTCACGAGCGATCAGAATAGATTATCTTGCTGGGCCATGGCCTGATCAAGCAGGCCCGTGAGGTGTTCGATCCGCTCCCGGTGTTCGCGGGTATCGGGTTGCGCGGGGCGAGCGGCGAGGTAATCGTGGGTGATGTTCAGGGCGGCCATGATGGCGATGCGTTCCAGGCCGATGACCTTGCCGCCGTCGGAGACCGTGATGGAGCCGGTGCCCAAGCGGCCGGCGTTGATGTCGCCGGAATACAGAGCGCTTGTGACGAGGGTGGTCCAGGTGGATCCGGCGCCGGTGCCCCAGGTGCCTCCGCCGGCCGCGCCCGCGCC
>CAZEOR010000283.1:0-4426 GCA_964513695.1 uncultured Thiobacillus sp. | reverse complement strand
CGCCAGCAGCCAGTTCGGGGATGATTTCCAGACTGTGGACCTGTTGCACCAGCCGGCTCAGGACTGCTGCCTGGTAGCCGGAGCCGGTGCCGACTTCCAGGATGGTGTCTTCCGCTTTGGTGGCCAGCAAGTCGGTCATCAGGGCGACGATATACGGTTGGGAAATGGTCTGACCTTGGCCGATGGGAACCGGCCCGTTGTGAAACGCGCGATGGCGCAACGCCTTCGGCACAAAGATTTCCCTGGGCACGGCGGCCATGGCTTCCATGACCCGCTCGTCAAATGCCTCTTTCTCGAAGTGGCTACGGGTCAACGCCATTTCCCATCGGATGTCCCGGAGCATCTGTTCACGGTCGTTCATGATGCAAGCCTCATTGGCCATCATTGCCTCATCGGGGCATCGCGGATGACGCTCCCCGGCTCCAAATTACGCTGTGGCCGACTGGGGCGACAAGGGTTTGCATAAAATTCCACTGCCACAGCTGCAAGCGGCATCGAGCCTTCGTAAAGAGGAACAAAGGAGGCAATTTTGATGCTTCGTTAAAATCAAAAGGTTTTGGAACAGGAATATGCATCATGAGACATGAATCTTTTCTGCTCAGGGTTTCCCTATTCGTCCTGGCTGTCCTGGCATCTATCCAGCCTGTACTGGCGGGGGGCATTCCGGGCAACGATGGCAGCGTCATCCTGCGCATGTGCAAGGGCGCGGACAAGGTGAAGGCGCTCTCGGTCATGTGCCACAGCTACCTGAATGGCTTCATGGACGGTGCGCGTTCCTACAGCAAGGATGGCAAGGTGTCCTTCTGTCTGGAGGAAGGAGACAAGGAAAAGGCCCCGGGTGCGCTGGTAGACTGGATTACCGCCCATGCGGAAGCACAGACCCAACCTGCCGGTACCGTGTTGCAGAAGGCCCTGACTGAGCATTTCCCCTGCAAAGGCAAGAAATAGGGTGGCCGACGCCCCAGTGTTCGAAATCGAACGGGTAACGCTGCCCATCGTCTATCGTGACGACTGTCTGATCGCCATACATAAACCGGCTGGACTGCTGGTGCACCGCAGTGATCTGGATCGCCGGGAAACCCAATTTGCCGTGCAGCTCCTGCGCGATCAGATCGGTCAGCCGGTCTGGCCCGTGCATCGGCTCGACCGTGGAACTTCCGGCCTGTTGCTTTTTGCCCTGAATCGCGAGTCGGGACGTTTACTGGGCGGCCAGTTCGAGCGAGGAGAGGTGGAGAAGATCTACTTGGCAGTGGTGCGCGGTTGCCCCCCCGAGTCCGGCGTGATTGATCATGCCTTGGTGCCCTTGCCTGACGAGCGCGCCGGCATATTCACCGGGCGGGCTCCCCAACCCGCTCGGACTCGGTATCGGCGCCTGGCCACCGTGGAACTGCCCTATCGCGTCGATCGTTATGCCACCAGCCGCTATGCGTGGGTGGAGCTGAATCCGCTTAGCGGCCGCCGCCACCAGTTGCGTAGGCACATGAAGCATATCGCCCATCCCATCATTGGCGATGCCACCCACGGCAAGGGTAGGCATAACCGTCTGTTCCAGGAACTTTTCGGTTGTCGGCGCATGTTGCTTGCAGCAGTGGAAATGCACCTGCGGCATCCGGTGTGCGGCGAGCCTCTGACCTTGCAGGCACCGCTGGCGGGGGATTTCACCGATGTACTGAAGCAATTGGGATGGGAAAGTGCGAGTTGGAGTCGTTCCCGCTCCGATTCCAGCCAGTAAAATGCGCGACCGATTTATTCAGCATCGACCATGACCGGATCTGTAGATATTTTGCGCGCCAAGCTCAACGCCGAGACAGGAAAGCTAGTCTGGAATGAACTGGAGCGCCATTTTGCACGGGGTGTAGTGATCAAGGTCGCCGGCGATCTGGATCTTGTTGATGTGGCTCTGGCCCTGGCTCGGGACGACAAGCCTGCCGTGCAGGACTGGCTTGCTCAAGACCGCATCGCCCGTGCCACCAGTGAAGATGCGCTGGTTTGGCATAAAGAGCAGAGTCAGTTCTGGGCTGTGGTGGCGGCGCCCTGGGTATTGATTCAGGTGGTATCGTCGCGATCGGACGACTGAAAACACGGGGCATGGGTTTCCCCATGCCTCGTGGCGTCACGCCGGTTTTCAAGTATCCCAAATGTGGAATTGGGTTTCGCAGGGTAGTGCGGCGGAAGCCAGGGCGAGTGCCCAGTCGATTTCCTCGTCTGCCTGGCGTGCCGCGACCGTTGCCGCGTTGTTATCCTGCCCGCTCATGATGCGAAGGGTCCACGCGATTTCCTCCGCGGGCGCGAGTGTTGCCATGGCTAGCCCGAGCGTTATGAAGCCTATGGATAGTGTTTTCATAACATCCTCCTAATATGTTCTGGTATTCATCGTTACCGGTTCACCAACCGGCTTGTTTCATCCTAGCTGAACATCCTTTAAACCATAGAAAATAACTCGGATATATCTTCCGCAACCTCATGGCCATCAAAGCAACCATCTTCAAAGCCGATCTTCAGATCGCTGACATGGACCGCGCTTATTACGCAGATCACAGCCTCACCCTGGCCCGCCATCCCTCTGAAACCGATGAGCGCATGATGGTCCGGCTGTTGGCCTTCACCCTGTTTGCCCACGATCAATTGGTGTTCGGGAAGGGCCTGTGCGTGGACGACGAGCCGGACCTCTGGCGCAAGGATCTTACTGGCGCCATTGAACTCTGGATCGATGTGGGATTGCCCGACGAGAAATGGACCCGCAAGGCTTGCGGACGGGCGGAACAAGTCGTGGTGGTGAGTTATGGCGCCCGCCAGGCGGATATGTGGTGGGAACAGGTCAAGAGCAAGCTGGAGCGGCAAGACAACCTGCGCGTTATCCGTCTATCCCCGACGGCGACTCAGGGCCTGGCGGCCCTGGCCAACCGCACGATGCGGTTGCAATGCACCATCCAGGACGGACATGTGTGGATCACGGATGGACAGGAAACCGTCGAAATCGAACCGATGACGCTGAACCATTTACCTCGCTGACCATGCCCTGGACTTGCCACCATGCAAACCATAGATTTCCAACTGACCGGCGCTTACGTCGAACTGTGCAACCTGCTCAAGCTGGCCGGCGTGGCTGATAGCGGTGGCCAAGGCAAAGCCCTGGTGGCAGCCGGGTCGGTCACGGTGGATGGCCAGCCGGAAAGCCGCAAGACGGCCAAGATCCGCGCTGGTCAAAGTGTGCAATGCGGTGACGTGATTATTCGAGTGACTGCCGACTCCTGAATCTGGTCAGAACCGCAACATGGCCTGCTTACCGGGCCGGTAGCGATCTTCCGCGGCAAGTATTTCTGCATCGACGTTCCGGTTGCACGCACAGGCTTTTTCCCGCTCCCGCAGGAGCTGGTTGTGCGCCGCGAGGTAGGCCTCACGCTCTTTTCCGATGGGAAGGCGTGCGAGGGAAGTGGTATGAGTGGTGCACTCCTTCTCTGTCATCAGCAGGTGGCAACCGTTTTCCTCACCGATCAGGTCCGGAGTGCCCTGGGCCATACTTGCCGCGCTTGCCAGGGTCATCAACGCAAGCGCCATTGTCAGCTGCATCTTCATGACATCCTCCTTGTGCAATCCGGGTGTCCCTTTTAGGGGGACGTGGCCTAAGTCGGTTGGGCCACGAATACGCGCATGCAATAACCGTACCAAATTAGTCAAATATTGATGTGTCTTATTAATTCTTTATTAATCAAGTGGATATGGATAATTACTGGTTCTCTCCGTAGACTGGGTGCACAGTCAGGCAGGTGTTTCGCACTCGAAGCGGGCAGCTTTGCGCTGAACCGGTGCGTGTCGCAGTCGATACGCATCAGCCCATAACCGATCGAGTTGTCACTATGATTCGATAAACCACTCAAACCAGAGGTTCGACCATGCAGGAAAAAGCCCCCATACAACTTGGCACTCCGCCCAAGGTAGGCATGGTCAAGCTCACCCACGTGATGTACGGGCTCCATGCCTTCAGCGCCCTGACCGGCCTGGTCAGCGCTGCCTTTATCGTGACCGCGTTCCTGTCCGGCTGGCCATCCATCATCGCCGTCGTTCTCAACTACATGAACCGGGACGAGGTGCGCGGGACTTACCTGGAATCCCATTTTCGCTGGCAGTTACGCACCTTCTGGTTCGCGCTGCTTTGGGTGGTGGTTGCCATGTTGCTGGCCTTCACCCTGGTGGGTATCCCCGCCGCCGTTGTACTGGTGCTGGGAGTGGGTATCTGGGTGCTATACCGTCTGGCACGGGGATGGAGCGCGTTGAGCGCCGAACATCCCACGGTTTTTTGATCTTCGATGACGGATTCCGGTCATTCTCGTCAATCCCAGGCTTAGGGAAGATAATTCCAAAGCTGCCGGGCAGTATCCCGGTGTTCACTCCATTCGTTTCGGATTTACCAAAAGGATAGCGTCAT
>CAZEOR010000282.1:0-4426 GCA_964513695.1 uncultured Thiobacillus sp. | reverse complement strand
CTGGGCCAGGCCCTGGAAGCGGTGGTGGAGGATTGCGTCAACGCCGTGGGCGTGGACGTGAATACTGCCTCCGCCGCCCTGCTCACGCGGGTGTCCGGCCTTAACACCACCCTGGCCAACCAGATCGTCGCCCATCGCGACGCCCACGGCCCCTTCCCCAACCGGGAGGCCCTGAAGCAGGTGCCGCGCCTGGGGCCGAAGACCTTCGAGCTGGCCGCCGGCTTCCTGCGCGTGCCCGGCGGCGACAATCCCCTCGACGCCTCGTCGGTGCACCCGGAAGCCTACCCGGTGGTGCAGCGCATCCTGGCCGACCTGAAACTGGACATGAAGGGCTTATTTGGCAACAACGGCGGCAACACCGACGTGCTCAAGCGTCTGGACGCGGGCAAGTTCGTGGACGAGCGCTTCGGCCTGCCTACCGTGCGCGACATCCTGAAGGAGCTGGAAAAACCCGGCCGCGACCCGCGTCCCGCCTTCAAGACCGCCGCCTTCCAGGAAGGCGTCCAGGACCTGAAAGACCTGCGTCCCGGCATGCAACTGGAAGGGGTGATCACCAACGTCACCAACTTCGGCGCCTTCGTCGACATCGGCGTGCACCAGGACGGCCTGGTGCACATTTCCGCCCTGTCGGAAAAATTCGTGAAAGACCCGCGCGAGGTGGTGAAGGCCGGCGATATCGTCAAGGTCAAGGTGATGGAGGTGGACCTGCCGCGCAAACGCATTGCCCTGACCATGCGCATGAAGGATGTGCCGCCGGTGCCCGGCGCCGTCGTGCCGGCAGGTCCACGTGACCGCCTGCCCATGAAAAAGCCGCCGGAACCGGCCGGCGGCGCGTTGGCGGATGCCCTCAAGCGGGCGATCTCCCGTCACTGATCCCGCCCTGGGTTTCATCCCCTCCCCGTTTGCGGGTGGGCGGGCAACGCATTACCGCTCAGAGGCCGCGCCGGTGCGCCCGCAGCCGGAACCGGCAGGGGTCCACGGCATCGAGCAGGTCGTTTTCCAGGGGCATGGGATCGCCGTGCAACCGGCTGGCCAGGGTTTCCGCCGCCAATGCGGCCCAGACCAGGCCCCGGGAGCCCAGGCCGAGCAGGCCGAACAAGCCGGGCAGGCGGGGAACGCCGGCAAGGCGGCAATCGCGGGATAAGGGGGTCAGCGGGTCGGGCAGGGCGCCCACCAGGGGTAGCCGGTCCGGCGTGGCGGCACGGAAGCCGACCCGGCCGGAGAGCTCCGCGGGCGCCAAGCCCGGTTCCGCGTCGGGCAACATGTGAGCGAGGCGCAGCAGGTTGCCCGCGTGTTCGCTGTCGCGAAGTTCTTCGCCTTCGTCATAGGCGTAGGACGCGCCCAGGCAATGCACGCCATCCAGCGCCGGGGTGAGGTAGCCCTCCCGGCACAGGGCGTGATCCAGTCCCGGCAACCGGCCGGCGGGAATGTGGCTGACCTGGCCCCGGACCCGAGAGATGGGCAGGCCGGCGGTCTGTTCCAGCATGCGGGACCGGGCGCCGCCCGCGAGAATGACGATGGCCGATTCGGCCAGCTGCTTGCCGTCCGCATCGAACAGACGCCAGATGCCAGCGTCGAAATCCATGCGGACCGCTTCGGCATGGCCGTGGAAACGGATATCCAGTCCGCCCGCGTCCAGCAGCGCCCGGCAGACACCGGGCGGGTTGGCCCAGCCGCCAGCGGGAAACCACCAGCCGCCGAAAGCGGTGGAGCCGCCCAGGGCCTTGCCGGCAGCCTCCCTTTCCAGGAATCGCACGTAGTCCGGCGGATAGGCGGCGGCCAATGTCCGTTGCAGGGCTTCGTGTTCGGCATCCCGCGCGATCTGGAGCAGGCCATCGAGGCGGCGCCGGGGTGGATGGCCGGCCTGGTCGAGTTGGGACCAGGCGCGGCCGGTGTGGAGGAAACAGGCCCGGTTGAGACGGGAGGCCAGGTTGTCGTCCCGGGAGATCAGGGGCCGCACGATGCCTGCCAGGTTGCCGGACGCTTCCCCGGCTGGAGCGCCATGGCGCTCCAGAATGTCCACCTGCCAATCCCTGGCCGCCAGCCGCTGGGCGATGGCGCAGCCGGCCAGGCCGGCGCCCAGGATGACGGCATGGCGGAAAGGGGGGGCCGAATCGGCCGGCGCGCGGGGCACCGCCAGGCGGCCGGCCAGCATTTCCCGCTTGCTGGCATAGCCCGGCCGTTTTTCCGTGGCGAAACCGGCTTCGTTCAACGCGCCGCGCACCGAGCCGGCGACGCACCAGGTGGCCAGAGTGGCATCGCACGCCGCCAGTTGGGCGCAACGCCGGAACAGCTCGGGCGACCACATGTCCGGGTTTTTCTTCGGGTCGAAGCCGTCCAGGTAGAAGGCGTCCACACTGGCGCGCAGTTTACGCAGGCAGTCGGCCGAATCGCCCAGCATCAGGGTCAGGACCACCCGGCCGGCGGCGAACTCCAGGCGGTGGAAGCCCGGTGTGAGGACCGGCCAGGCATTCCTCAAGGCTTCGGCGAGGAACTGGAACTCGGGCCAGGCGGCATGCAGGCGGGCCAGATCAGGGATGCGGAAGGGATGCTTTTCCACCGCTAGGTAGTGGAGCCGTTCCGGGCGATGCGGATCGGCGCGCCAAGCGGCCCAGGTGGCCAGGAAATTCAGGCCGGTGCCGAAGCCGTTCTCCAGGACGACGAAGCGCGCGCGGTTTTGCCAGCGTTCCGGCAGGCCGTTTCCACCCAGGAAAACGTGGTTCGCCTGGCCCGGGCCGCCATCGGCGGAGTGGTAGATGTCGCCATAGGTTTCGGACTGGGCGGTGCCGTCCGGGGTGAATGTCGGACTGGCCGGATGCAGGCGCGGCGTGGGCATCAGTTCAATGGCAACGAAAGGTATAACCCCGTGGTATTGATGTCGTTGAACCCCTTGACCTTGGGGAAATGGGTGAAATTAAGGGCCACCCCTTTCAATTGCCAGGTCAACAAGGGGATGGGCGCGATAAACGGGGCGCCCCGGTTGTAGGTGTCGCTGTGGAAGGCGGCCAGCGCCCCCCCCAGATACAGGTTGTCGCCAAGTTGCCAGCCTTTGCAGCCGAGCGCGGCGTAAACCGCGGTGGCGGCGCCGGAATCCCGATAGGCGGCTGCCTCGACGAAGGGGGTCCGGCAAATCCGCGAGGGTTCCAGTCCATAACGCAGGCCAAGGCCGGGGTTGAACTCATGGTCGGTGCCGATGCGTTTCGCCTCGCCCCGTTCCCAATGGTGGGAGAGGCCGTAAAGGTTGAGGCTGAGTTCGTTCGCGCCGGCGCCGGGTATGCCCAGGAACACGAGCGGGAAGATGAAAGGGAGCACAACCAGGCGAATCGAGTGGACGGTCGAAGTGTTCATGGCAGCTCAATGCATGCGGTGGCTGGGAGCGGCAAAGACATCCTCGACGGCAGCCGCGTCGAAGCGGTAGTCCCGGTTGCAGATGTCGTCGCGCACGTGGATTTCGCCCTTGTCCCGCAGGATCGCGTCGCACTCGGCCCGGCCCAGGCCGCGCAGCATGGCGTGGATCTTTTCCGGGTCGTCCGGGCAGTGGTGGGTGACCGATCGCGGCGCGAACACGCGCACGTCCTCTTCCGGAAACAAACGGCGCAACAGGTCCAGGGGCACGTGGGCCAGGTGTTCGGCGGGCGTTAGGGTATCGAGCAGGTGCTGGACCCGGTTCCAGCCATCCGCATCCTTGCTGTCCGCATCCGGCAGTTTCTGCACGAACAGACCGACGGCGCGCCGCCCGTCGGCGGCCAGCAGCAAACGGGTGGGCTGTTGTTCGGACAGGTTCAGGTAGTGCTCGAAAATGGCGGCGATGCTGTCGCCCTCCAGGGGGACCAGGCTTTGGTAGGGCTGACGCATGTCCGGAGCATCCAGGGTAAGCAGCAACTGGCCGTCGCCCAGGAGTTGCCGTTCCGTTAGGGATTCCGCAAGCGGGCTTTCCTGGCTGCGCGCCATGCCGCGCAGCCGCAGCTGTTCGTCGCAATCCAGCACCAGCAGATTCACCGCGCCATCGCCGCGCAACTGGAAGGTCATGCGGCCGGGCTGTTTGAGATTGGCGGTGATCAGGCAGGTGACGGCGCTCATCTCGCCGAACAGGTCGCGCACCTGGGGCGGGTAATCCCGGCCGGCCGTCAGGTCAAGCCAGGCAGCATCGAGACTGACCAGAGCGCCGCGGATATCCAGATGTTCGAACAGGAAGGGTTGGACGCAATCGGTTTGCATGGATGCGGGACTGGATGGGGAAGGCGGGATTTTAGCCGGCTGAAGGAGTTGAGCGAGGTGCTCTATATCTTTTGAGATATTGAGCATCCGGCAAGGAGGCGTTCAGAATCCCCACGCCTGAGCCGATTCCGATGACGCCATGCCGGGCACGTCCTCAAGACCCATCCAATACAAGAAAGAGTTGGAGTGCAAGGAAAAAACCGTGGTC
>CAZEOR010000281.1:0-4483 GCA_964513695.1 uncultured Thiobacillus sp. | reverse complement strand
GAGGATCGAAGTGGTGAACCAGGCCCTGGTGGCCTTCTCCGGCAAGCTGGAGGGCGAGCTGATCGGCATGCCCCTGTTCGACCTGTTTGCCGACGATAGCGCCCGCGCCAACGCCGAGCGCATGTTCGCCAACCACGGCATGAAGGGGCTGGCCGATTGCGAACTACCCCTGAAAGGCCAGGATGGCGCCGCCGTGCCGGTGTCCCTCAACTGCACACCCCGTTTCAACCACCAGGGCACCCAGGTGGGCATGGTCATCACCGGCCGGCCGGTGGGGGAACTGCGCCGCGCCTATCAGGCTCTGCGCGAAGCCCACGAGGACCTGAAGCGCACCCAGCAGCAACTGCTGCATTCCGAAAAAATGGCCTCCCTGGGCCGCCTGGTGGCCGGCGTGGCCCACGAGCTCAACAACCCCATCAGCTTCGTCCTGGGCAACGCCCACGCCCTGCATCGCTATGCCCAGCGCCTGGAGCAATATCTGGCCGCCTTCCATGCCGGCAAGCCGAGAGAGGAACTGGAAGCCCTGCGCCGGGAACTGCGCATCGACCGCTTGCTGGAGGACCTTCCGCCCCTGATCGAAGGCACGGTGGAAGGGGCGGAACGCACCCGCGACATCGTCGACAGCCTCAAGCGCTTCTCAGCGGTGGATCGCAACGAGACCCAGCCCTTCAACCTGACCCAGGTCATCGAGCAGGCCGTGCACTGGGTTACCAAGGCGGCGGCGGACAAGTTGAAAGTGGTGACCGATCTGCCCGAGGGCATCAACGTCCTGGGCTCGGCGGGCCAGATGCAGCAGGTCATGATGAACCTGGTGCAGAACGCCTGCGACGCCACCGCCGAGGAGGCCCAGCCGCGCCTGGACATCACCGCCCGGCGCGTGGGCGACAGCGTGGAAGTCAGCTTCCGGGACAACGGTCCCGGTATCCCGCCGGAGAACCTGCCCCACCTGTTCGAGCCCTTCTTCACCACCAAGCCGGTGGGCAAAGGGACGGGGCTGGGGCTGGCCATCACCTATGGCATCGTGGAGCGCCACGGCGGCGTCTTGAGCGCGGGGAATGCCCCGGAAGGAGGGGCGGTTTTCAGCTTGAAGCTGCCGCTGGCAAAGTAATCATCCGGGGCCATACGGGCCAGTGCGCCTCCCGCTTGGCCCAAGGGCTTGGGAATCTCCGGGTGGCGGCGTAATCTTTGCGCTGTCAGGCGAGCGCCCCTTGTTGAATCAGCTTGACGAACCCCCTGTCCCGAGGGGTTGTGTGGTCCGACATCGCGTCGGCACCCATTCGCCGGCAACCAGGAACGGTCAAACCGTTGGAAAGTGACACTGTGGTCAGACAGGTGCAAACGAACACCCCACCCGCGCCAGCGGCTTGGAAGCGTTCACCGGGCAAGCCCGCCGCGCGGCAGGCTGCCTCGTTCCCCACTGTCGCCGTCGGCGCCTCGGCCAGGGGCCTCGAAGCCCTTGAAAACTCCTTGCGTGTGCGGTGTTTCCCCAGCCAGGTGAAAAACATGTCCTACCGTACCCTTGAGAACGTCATCGACGGGGTGGTCATCGCCTTTAACGATATCGGCCGAGTCAAACGTCCGGAAACGGAATTGGGCGCGCTTTCCGGCAAGGCGCGGGAATAGCCATGGCCAAGCGGACAACGGCCGATGCGCTTCGATTTGCCGCTGAGGCCAGGCTGAAGGAACAACAAGCCGCCACGCCATTGGCCGACACTGATTTGCCGGGCATGCTGCACGAGCTCCAGGTGCACCAGATCGAACTGGAAATGCAGAATGAGGCGCTACGCGAGGCCCAGACGGCCTTGGAGGAGTCGCGCGACCGCTATGTCGATCTCTATGAATTCGCGCCGGTGGGTTATCTCACACTCACCGGCGTGGGCCAGGTCACCGATGCCAATCTCACCGCCGCAAAAATGCTGGGCGTCGAAGGCAAGTATCTTCTTGGTCTGCGTTTCGCCGCGCTGATCGCCAATGCAGACCGCAAGCGCTGGCGGAGCCTGCTTGCCGGCGCCATGGTGGACAGCAGAAAGCACAGCCTGGATTTGATTCTTGAACCCGTCAACGGTTCGCCATTCCCGGCCCACATCGATTGTCGACGCGCGGAAGCCGGGCGCGAAGCGCCGGTGCTGCGCATTGCGTTGACCGATATCAGCGAGCTCAAACGGCTGGAAAACGAGTTGAACTCATTACGCCGCGATTTGAAACAGGCCACGGAATGGCAGGTCGCGCGTCATACCGCCACGGCCCTGGCCCACGAAGTCAATCAGCCCCTCGCGAGCATCTCTGCATTGTGCGAGGCCGCGGACCGGTTGCTTGCGGCGGATGGCGCCGCAGCCGGCAGCCTTCCCGCCAGGCTCGCGGACGTCATGCGGCTGTTGGCCGAAGAATCCCAACGCGCCGGCGGCATGGTGTACCGCTTGCTGGGTTCCCTGCACATCAAGGATGCCATCCCGGAGCCGATAGCACTTTCCCCGCTCTTGCACGAAGCTGTGAGTTTGGCGGATTCGTGCGGATTCAAGAATTGTGAAGTGCTCATCGACTGTCCGGACGATATGCCTCCCATCCATGCCAACCGTCTGCAATTGCAGAACGTGCTGGTGAACCTGATCGGTAATGGTGTGGAAGCGATGCGCGCAACGGATCGGTCCCGTGGGCGGATTTGGATCAGCGTGTCCAGGGCTGGCGCCGATGCCTGCATCTGCGTCCGGGATGAAGGCCCCGGGGTCGAGGAGGGCACGGAGCAGTCCATATTCCGCCCCTTCGTCACTACCAAGCCCGGCCATATCGGCATGGGGCTGCCGATCAGCAGAAGTCTGGTTGAAATACAGGGAGGCAAGCTTTGGTATGAAGCCCGCGCGGGTGAGGGTGCAAGCTTCCGTTTCTGTGTTCCCTGCCGCGCTTAACCCCATGATTTCCTCGGCCGCCTATGCCTATACCAATGCAGATTCGGGATTCGGCTGCCCCGCGGTTTCCACGCGAGTCCCGTTGGAGAAGGCTCGGCTTTGACGAGAAATTCCCCCACGCCCTCTTACCCGCGTGCCGCCGCCGAGGCGCGGTTATCCGGCGCGCCCTCGGAGATGCCCCCGCTGTCCAGCGAGAGCCTATTGCATGAACTCCAGGTGCACCAGATCGAACTGGAGATGCAGAACGAGGCGCTGCGCCAGACGCAGATGGAGTTGGAGGTGGCACGCGACCGCTATGTGGATCTCTATGAATTCGCGCCGATGGGTTATCTGACGCTAACGCGTGATGGCGTGATCGAAGAGGTCAATCTCGCCGGCGCGTCGCTTCTGGGTGGGGAGCGCGACAAATTGCCGGGCCGTGCTTTCCTGGAATTTGTCACCCGCGAGGATAGGGAACGCTGGCGGGGACAGTTCGCCACCGCCCTGGGGTCAGAGTCGCGCCATGGCTTCGAACTGCGCTTGTGGCGCGCGGATGGCGCGATGTTCCAGGCTCGCCTGGATTGTCTGGTCATGGCCCGCGGCGGCAATCCGGCGGCATTGCGCGTCTCGGTTGTCGATATCAGCGAGCTGGCTAGGCTGCATCAGGCGCTGCAACGCAGCGAGGAACACTACCGCCGTCTGGCGCGGATATCGCCCGCCGGCATCATCGATGCCGACGCGCTTGGCGCTTGCATCTATGTCAATGAACGCTGGTGCGAGCTCAGCGGCCTTGCTCTGGCAGAATGCCTGGGCGATGGCTGGAAGTCCTCGCTGCATCCGAATGATCATGAACGCGCGCTGGAATATTGGCAGAGCGCCATGGCTGCCCGGCAACCGACCTTCGTGGAATGGCGTTTTCTTCGCCCCGACGGCAAAGTGAGCTGGATTGTGGGCGAGCTCGTCGCCGAGCATGACGAGCTGGGACGGGTTGTCGGGATGCTCGGCGTCGTCGGCGACTTCACGGCGCAGCACGAACAGGAACAACGGCGGCAAGCGGCGGAATCCGCGCAACGCGACGCGCTGGTGCGCGAAGTCCATCACCGCATCAAGAACACCATGCAAAGTGTCGCCGGTCTGCTGCGGCGTGAGTTGGGCCACTTCAAGGAGTTTGATTCCTGCCTGGAAACCGCGATCACGCAGATGAGCGCCATTGCCGTGGTGCACGGTCTGCAAAGCACCAATGCGGTCGAGGCGGTTCGTCTATGCGACACCGTCGCGCAGATTTGCAAGACCGTTGAAGCACAGACGCAGCGCGCCATCGATTGGGCCGGAGGGAATGCGGCGCCCTTGTCCGGATCGGTCCGCATCGATCGGAGCGAGGCGGTGGCTATCGCCCTGATCATCAACGAACTGGTGCTGAACGCGGCCAAGCATTCTCCGCTGGCCGGACCCGTCATTCGCGTTGAATTGCATACCGATGAACTGCGCGCCCGGCTTGTTATCCGCAACGCTTTGGCCAAACCGCGTGGCTTTGATTTCGAAACCGGGTCCGGCCTCGATACCGGACTGAGCCTGGTGCGTTCCCTGCTCCCGGAGCGGGG
>CAZEOR010000280.1:0-4497 GCA_964513695.1 uncultured Thiobacillus sp. | reverse complement strand
ACAGGCTCAATCTCCACGGTGCCGATCGGATTCAAGGGAGTGGTCGACTCAGGAGATATGGCACAGGTAATACAACAGCTTCTTGTTGTGTTGAGCCACCTGAAGCATCTGCTGCAGACTCGAGGGCGGGAAATCGTTCTGGCATTGGAGCCGGAACCCGGGTGTCTGCTGGAGACGACGGACGAGGTCTGCCGTTTCTTCTCTGAACTCGACTTTCCGCCAGATCTGCGCAGCCACCTCGGCATTTGCTACGACTGCTGCCATCAGGCAGTGCAATTTGAAGAACCCGCCGACTCCCTCGCCCGGCTGGCAAATGCTGGAGTCCGGATCGGAAAGGTGCAGGTTTCTTCGGCCTTGAGTCTGGTCGAGCCGACCAAGGAACTGCTGCGCCATTTCGATGAGCCCCGTTACCTGCACCAGGTCGCCGTGCGGCGCCAGGATGGCGGTGTTGTCCGCTATGACGATTTGCCGGAGGCGCTTGCCAGGCATGGTCTGGTCACAGGCGAAGAATGGCGCTGCCATTTTCATGTGCCCATCTTTACGCCCGGCAACGGCGTTTATGGCACGACCCGCTCCTTTCTGGAGGAAATCCTGCCGCGTCTGCCACGGGACGTGCTTCTGGAAGTGGAAACCTATACATGGGATGTCCTCCCGTCCGAACTCCGTTGCGGTTCGGTCACGGCGTCGATCATCCGGGAACTCCAATGGCTGGAGACGCAACTACATGCATCGCACCGTCGTCCTTAATGTTGTCGGACTGACCCGGAATCTTCTTGGCGGCGCCCACACGCCACGTTTGTCGGCGCTGCTTCGGAACAGCATTTCGATTCGGGCGATTGCCCCGGCGGTGACCTGTTCCATGCAGTCTACCTACCTGACCGGGCGGCTCCCTTCCAGCCACGGCATCGTAGGTAACGGCTGGTATTTTCGGGATCTTGGCGAAGTGCTGTTCTGGCGCCAGTCGAATCGCCTTGTCCAGGGGGAGAAGATATGGGATGAGGCGCGCCGCCGGAATCCTGAATTCTCCGTGGCCAACACGTTCTGGTGGTATGCCATGAACACCGATGCCGACTATACGTTGACACCACGACCCCTTTATTGCTCCGATGGCAGAAAACTCCCCGACTGCTACAGCGCTCCCCTGGAATTGAGGGGGCGATTCAACCGGGAGTTCGGTCAGTTTCCCTTGTTCCAGTTTTGGGGGCCGGCCACCTCCATCGTCTCCAGTGAGTGGATCGGCAAGGCGGCCATGGCCATAGAGGAACAGTATCGGCCGAGCCTGCAACTGGTCTACCTGCCTCACCTGGACTATTGCCTGCAGAAGAAAGGTCCGCACGGAGATATTTCCCAGGATCTGGAAGAGATCGACTCCCTCTGCGGCCGGTTGCTCGATTTCTTTCAGGCGCGTGGTTGCCGTGTCGTCGTGCTTTCCGAATATGGCATCACACCGGTAAGCCGCCCCATCCATCCCAACCGCATCCTCCGGGAGGCGGGATTGCTTTCTCTGAAGATCGACCTTGGGAGAGAGTACCTGGATCCTGGCACCAGCCGGGCCTTCGCGGTTTCCGACCATCAGATCTGCCATGTCTACGTGCGGGATAAGAAAGATATTTCGGCTGTCCGCGACCTGTTCGCCCGGCAGCCGGGTGTGGAGCAGGTGCTGGATGATGCTGGCAAGAAGTCCCATGGCCTGGACCATGAGCGTTCAGGCGAGCTGGTGCTGGTGGCCTCCACCGATAGCTGGTTCACCTATTATTGGTGGCTTGATGACACCCTGTCGCCCGACTATGCCCGAACGGTGAATATCCATGCCAAGCCCGGATACGATCCGTGTGAGCTGTTCCTCGATCCCGCCCTGTCTTTGCCCAAACTTAAGATCGCCGCCACCCTGGCCAGGAAAATGCTCGGTTTTCGCTATCTGATGGAGGTGATTCCCCTGGATGCCACTTTGGTGAAGGGGTCCCATGGCCGCATCACCGACGATGATGCGGATGGCCCGCTGCTCATGAGCAGCGCCCCTCAGCTTCTCGGCAGGGATGCCATCGATGCCACGCTCGTCCACGATCTTCTATTGAGTCATGTCTTTTCCGGATAGCCCATGAGATTACTCAAGGCGTATCTCGACCTTTGTCGAGTCAGCAACCTCCCCACGGTCTGGACCAACGTCCTGGCTGCCGGTTTGCTTGCCACCGGCCAGTTCATGCCCGCTTCCTTTCTGCTCATGGCCGTGGCGCTTTCCTGCTTCTACCTGGCGGGTATGAGCCTCAACGACCTGTGCGATAGCGAGCATGATCGGCAACATCGGCCAGGCCGGCCCATTCCGTCAGGCCGGGTGTCGAAAAGAGGCGCTCTGTCACTCACGCTGACGCTCTTCATCATCGGTTTGCTGTTGCTCGGCATCGCGCCGAATTCGGCTGGAGTCGCGGCGGGTCTGCTTCTGGCGCTCGCCATCGTTGCTTATGACTTCCGCCATAAGGGCAATCCTTTCAGCGTGTTGATCATGGCTTTCTGCCGCTTCCTGGTCTTTGTGGTCACAGCGCTGGCCTTGACCGGCCATGTTCACGCCTGGGTGTTCGTGGCCGCTGGCATCCAGTATTTTTATGTGGTTCTCATCAGTCTGGTCGCCCGGCGTGAAAACAGCCGCCCGGCCCCTTTTCCGTTCCCCGTCATTCCCGCGATGCTTGCCGGCATATCCCTGCTGGACGGATTGGTGCTGGCCGCGGTTATATCGCCCGCTTGGCTGGCTGCCGGTGTGGCGGGGGCACTGCTTACCTGGGCGGGCCAACGATTTGTCCGCGGGGACTGAACGCTTATTCCAAATCGCTGATTTGGCGCCCGGGTCGGGATCGGCATCCCGACAGCGCCACGGCCCGGCGATTTCCTAGAGGATGAAAATGACAGTCGACATCGCAACCATTACTGAGCAGGTCCAAAAGGAATCGGCCTTCGTCCGGCAAATCCTCGCGGCCTTGGAAACCGTCATCGTGGGGCAGCGCTTTCTCATGGAGCGGATTCTTGTCGCGCTGCTGACTAACGGGCATGTTCTTATCGAAGGCGTCCCCGGCCTGGCCAAGACCAAGGTGGTCAAAAGCCTGGCCAACCTGGTCGATGCGCGTTTCCAGAGAATCCAGTTCACGCCCGACCTGCTTCCCGCCGATCTGATCGGCACCCTGATCTACAACCCGCGCGAAGGCGACTTCACCACCCGGAAAGGGCCGATTTTTTCAAATGTCGTCCTGGCCGACGAAATTAACCGGGCGCCCGCCAAGGTGCACAGCGCACTGCTGGAAGCCATGGAAGAGCGGCAGGTGACGATAGGCGAAACCTCCTACCCGCTGGAGGAGTTGTTCCTTGTCCTGGCAACCCAGAATCCCATCGAACAGGAGGGGACCTACCCGCTCCCGGAAGCCCAGATGGACCGGTTCATGCTGAAAATTGCCATCACCTACCCTTCCCGCGACGAGGAGCGCGAGATCATGCGACGTTCCGGCCATAGCGGCAGGCCGGAAGAACTCACTCCCTTGATCCATCCCGACGACATCATCCGGATGCGCGCATTGGTCGATGCCATTTACCTGGATGAAAAAATCGAGAAGTACATCATCGACCTCGTCTTCGCCACGCGGGAACCAGCGCTTTACGGATTCGCCGACCTGGGCCGATTTATCACCTATGGGGCTTCGCCCCGCGCCAGCATCAACCTGGTGCTCGCCGCGCGGGCCATGGCGTTCCTCCGGGGGCGCGGCTATGTAGTGCCCCAGGACGTCAAGGACATCGCCCCGGAAGTTCTGCGCCATCGGGTCATTCCCAGCTATGAGGCCGACGCCGAGGGAATAACGGTCGATTGGCTCATCGACCGCCTTTTGGCCGAGACCGAGGTGCCGTGACCCATGCCTCTGAGCGAGCGGCAACTCGAACCGTCTTCCTGGTCGGCTACGGATGTCCGTCGCCTGCAGATTCTCTCGTCGCGACTGGTGACCAGTATTTTTGCCGGCGATTATCAAAGCGTGTTTCGCGGGCGTGGTATCGAGTTCGAGGAGGTGAGGGAATACCAGCCGGGGGATGACATACGCAGCATCGACTGGAATGTCACCGCCCGTAGCGGCCACCCTTTCGTCAAACAGTTCATCGAGGAGAGGGAGATGACGGTGATGATCCTCCTCGACCAATCCCCCTCTCTGGATTGCGTTGCGCCGCGGCGGCGGAAGAGCTGGGCGGCCGCCGAGATATGCGCGCTGCTATCCTTTGCGGCAGCCCGCAGCAACGACCGGGTGGGTCTCATGACCTTTACCGATCGGATCGAACGCTATATCCCGCCAGCCAAGGGATCCCGCCATGTCCAGAGGCTCATCGCCGAGTTGCAGCAATCACCCGAGGGACAAGGAACGGACCTGGCGGGCGCCCTGAAATTCATGGAACGCGTTCAGCGGCGCGGAGCCATCCTTTTTCTCATTTCCGATTTCCTGGCGCGCGATTATGAACGATCGCTGGCCTTGG
>CAZEOR010000279.1:0-4542 GCA_964513695.1 uncultured Thiobacillus sp. | reverse complement strand
CACCCTGTTCGACTTCGTCGGCGTCACCGACTACCACGATGACGACGAGACCATGCCCGAGGGCGGCCTGATCCGGCAGACCAAGGCGCGCCCACCCACCACGCCCCGCACCCTGCTCCCGCTGGACATCGACGACCACATCGACCCAACCACCCGGGAATGGGTGACGGTGGACGAGAACGGCAACTTCGTCTTCCTGGACCCGGACCAGCAGCGGGCCGCCCTCATGGCCGCCCGCTTCGAGGCCTGGCTGAACACCCGGGACGACCTCCATGCCGACGAGCGGCGCCTGCTGCTCATGGTGGGCGAATACTTCAAGGCCAACGCCGAGAGCGCCGAACCCATCACCCCGGACCATTTCACCGTTGTGCCCCAGTTCAGGAACGTGGGTGGCCTGGCCCGGGCCATCCAGGCCTTCGGCACCGGGGAGCGGCTCAATGCGGTCATCGCCAGCCTGAACGCCGCCCTCTTCGCCGCGGACGAAGCCCAGCCCGAACAACGCCCCAAAGCCTAGACGCGCAATGCCCCTCACTCCGGAAACACGCCAGAAGATCGACCAGATTCGGAACTACCTCTACGGAGGCGGCTATCCCGATCCCATGAACAACGCCGAACAGCTCGCCTTCCTGTTCTATTTCTATCTGAGCGAAGGCCAGGACCGGGAAAACGCCGCCCGCGCACGCATCACCAAGCAGGCCCACACCGGCCTTTACGAAGGCGACTGGACCCTGAGGAACCCCCTCAACGCCCCGGAAGAAGGCCGGAAGGCTATTCCCCGGGAACGCCTGCGCTGGTCCATCTGGGCCAAGGCCCTGAACGGCGAGAACCTGGTGCGCTTCCTGCGGGACGAGGTCTTCCCCTTCCATGCCGAAGTGGCCGAACGGTCCGCCGTCAACTTCATGGAAGGCGCCCGTCTGGGCATCGACGACCCCACCGTCCTTACCCAGGTCATCAACCTGGTGGACCAACTGCGCCTGGACCAGGCCGACGCCGACACCAAGGGCGACCTGTTCGAACACGTCCTCAAGCAGATCAGCCAGGCCGGCGAGCTGGGCCAGTTCCGCACCCCGCGCCACGTCATCCGCGCCGTCGTCGCCATGATCGACCCGCAAATCGGCGAGACCGTCTACGACCCGGCGGCCGGCACGGCGGGCTTCCTGGTGGCCGCCTACGACCACATCCGTCTCAACAACTCCTCGCCCAACGCCGTCGAGACCGTGGAACTGGACGGCAAGCCGGTACGGCGCGGCCACGGCGACCGGCTCTCCGCCGCCAAGTGGGTCATCCTCGGCCACCACAGCTTCTACGGCAACGACGTGGACCTGAAGATGGTCCACCTGGCCACCATGAACCTCACCCTGCGCGGCCTGCCCAACGTGCGCATCCGCCGCCGCAACGTCCTCACCACCAGCCTGGACGCCCAGCAGAAGGCCGACCTGGGCCTGCCCCCGGAGGGCTTCCACGTCATCCTCGCCAACCCGCCCTTCTCCGGCCGGGTGGACAAGGACCGCATCGTCGACGACGTGAAGGTGGGCAGCACCACCGCCACGGAACTCCTGTTCATCAAGTACATGCTGGATTCCCTGAAACCTCCCTCGGCGGACGGCGGCCATGGCCTTTCCCCCTCCCCCTCGACGGGGGAGGGCCGGGGTGGGGGTGCCATGAACTGCGGCCGCTGCGGCGTCATCGTCCCCGAGGGCGTGCTGTTCGGCTCCACCGGCGCCCACAAGGAACTGCGCCGCCAGCTCATCGAAAACAACCGGGTGGAGGCTGTGCTCAGCCTGCCCGGTGGCGTCTTCCAGCCCTACTCGGGGGTCAAGACCTCCGTGCTGCTGTTCCGGAAAGGCGGGACCACCGACAGGGTGCTCTTCCTCCACGCCGACAACGACGGCTACAAGCTGGACGCCAACCACGACACCCCCATCGAGGCCGACGACCTGCCCGGCCTGGTGGAGGCCTACCGCACAAGGGAAGTCCGCTGGGCCGAATGGCAGACGCATTTCTCCCCTCTCCCCCCGGGAGAGCACCCTGAAGGGCATGAAGGGCCGGGGGTGAGGGAGCAACCGGCCCCCTACCGAGTCGCCACCCGGAACGCCGCCCCCTGGCCCCACAACTGGTGGTTCGCCGACGCCGCCACCCTCCGCGCCAACGACTTCAACCTCTCCGCCGGCCGCTATCGGCCCATGACCCAGAGCGCCGTCGAGCACCGGGACCCGCGCGAACTGCTGGATGAACTGGCCGCCATAGAGGCTGAGATTGCCGAGGAGGTGGAGGTGTTGCGGGTGGCGTTGGCTGAGGCTAGTACGTGAGGGAGTGTTTGCTATCTGATGTGGCTGTTATTGATTCGGGAGCTGGATTTCCAATCGTGCATCAAGGTTCCCACGATGAGGCATTCCCCTTCCTCAAAGTGAGCGACATGAATATTGTCGGCAATGAGCGCCTGATCAAGTGCTGGAACAACAGCGTATCCGAGGAAGTGCGGGCAAAGCTTCGGGCGAAGGCTTTTCCAGCAGGTGCGTTGATATTCCCGAAGATTGGCGCGGCCATCGCAACCAACAAGAAGCGGCAACTCACTCGGCCGTCTTGTGTAGATAACAATGTGATGGCAGTGATTCCGAACGCCGAGTGTCTTGATTCGGATTATCTCTACTACATGTACTTGACCAAGAATTTGAGCGACTTCGCATCAGACTCGAATCCCCCATCGATCCGGAAGTCTGAAGTCGAGCAATGGAAGGTCAAAATTCCAACGCTCCAAGAACAACGCCGCATCGTCGATCTCCTCTCCCGCGCCGAGGGCATCGTCCGCCTGCGCCGCGAGTCCGAAAAGAAGGCCGCCGAACTGATCCCCGCCCTGTTCCTCGACCTGTTCGGCGACCCGGCGACGAATCCGAGGGGGTGGCCGGTCCGTAAGGTTGCCGACTTCGTGTCCAGATTCGAGGGCGGCAAGAATATTCAGGCGGGTTCAGAAGGTGGTTCCGCCTATCGGATTCTGAAAGTCAGCGCGGTTACTTCCGGGGTTTATCGGGAGGAGGAGAGCAAGCCTGCTCCAGACGGATATGTGCCTCCTGATGTGCATTTCGTCCGGGCCGGTGACATGCTTTTTTCCCGGGCGAATACGGTTGATCTGGTTGGTGCAACCGCCATCGTTGCCAGTACAAACGGTAAAACGCTGCTTCCAGACAAGCTTTGGCGATTTGTCTGGGCCGAACCAGTCGAGCTGACTTACATGCACGCGCTTTTCCAATCGCCACATATACGGCGGGAACTGGGCAAGCTCTCCAGCGGTACAAGTGCATCCATGCGCAATATCTCTCAAGGCAAACTCTTTGGCCTATCGCTCCCGGTTGCTCCGCATGCCAAGCAAAAGGAATTCAGCGAACGCGCCCAAGGTGTTCACTCCATCCAATCCCAACAATCCGCCGCCACCGCCAAGGCCCGGGCCGCCTTCGACGCCCTGCTGGCCCGGCAGTTCGGCTTGACGGGGTAATACCCAATTGGGTATCGTACCGTCCCTGGCCCTCCATCCGGATGCCGCCGAGGACCTGCGGCGACTGATGGCGACGGACCGGTCCGCGGCGGGAAAGGTGCTCGCCCTGCTGCAACAGGCCAAGCGCGATCCGGGCATCCTCAACAGCCTGCTGGATCACGACTTCGGAACGGAACACGCGGCGCCCTACCACGTCAGCAAATGGCAGGAATTCTGGAGGATCGGATACGACCTGTGGCGGCTGAAGATATGGACGGAACCGAAGGGCAGCCTGCGCTATCGCATCGTCTATGCCTATGAACCCCGGTCCCTCCAATATCACGTCCTGGCCGTCGTCCATCGCGACTTCAACTACGAGCGAAACCATGAGATCACGCAGCGCATCCTCAAAGCCTACAAAGACCTCGGCCTCACGATCCACTGAGGTCTATCAGCCTGTCCAGACCGGCACGCTGCCCGACATGGTGGTCTTCCGGGAGGTGGTCGTGCCCCCCGGGGCGCCCGCCGGCGCGATCGACATCGATGACCTGGTGGCCGAGTTCGAACAGACCGCCGAGGGCGCCGAGGCGGTTTCGCGGGGACGCCAATGGGTGGCCGAGGCCTTCTATGGCGACCGGCCGGCTTCCATCGCCAAGTTCAGGTTGGCCAAGGGGTGGTCCCAGGCGGAGCTTGCCCGCCAGGCCGGCACCAGCCAGTCCTATGTCGCCCGGCTCGAAGCGGGCCGGGTGGACCCCCAGCTCAGCACGGTCGGAAAACTCGCCCGGGCGCTCGGCGTGCCGCTGGCGGCGGCCGTGCAGGCCATCGTATTGGAGGACAGGCAATGAAACAGCATGCCGACCGTTTCCTGACGGCCATCTTCTGTGACGACATCCGGCGGGAGGAGGGCAACAAGCTTTCCTTCATGGGCTGCTATCAAAGCGAATTGTTCGTGCCGGCGATGCCCACGGTGTTGTCCAAGTTCTGTGTTTATGCGTCGGTTTTCACCCCCAAGAACAAGCCGTTCAAGGCATTGACCCTGCGCGTGCTTCAGGATGACGACAAGGAGTTGGGGC
>CAZEOR010000278.1:0-4547 GCA_964513695.1 uncultured Thiobacillus sp. | reverse complement strand
ACCAAGAACAAGGGCGTGAACCAGCGCGCGCCGTCCTTCATGACGGTGAATTTCTCGGCGTGGTACTCGTGGGTGATGCGCAGATGGCCGCGCATCCACTTCAGCACCGGGTTTTGCGTCAGATCGGATTGCTTGTCGGCGAAGATCAGCATCTTGAAGCCGGTCACCACCAGGAACAGGCCGAAGACGTACAGAATCCAGTGGAACTTGGCTACCAGCAGGGCGCCCGCCAGGATCATGATGGCCCGCAGCACGATAGCCCCCAGCACGCCGAACACCAGCACCCGACGCTGGTACTCCGCCGGCACGGCGAAAAAGCTGAAGATCATGATGAAGACGAAGATGTTGTCCACCGACAGGGACAACTCGATCAGGTAGCCGGTGAGAAACTCCAGGGCCTTGGCATTGGCCACTTCCCGCCCGGCGACCCCATCCAGCCACCACCACAGCAAGCCGCAGAAGGACAGGGACAGGGTCACCCACACCCCGGTCCAGCCCAGGGCTTCCCGGGCGGATACCTTGTGGGACTTGCCACCGCCCAGAACGAACAGGTCCAGGGCCAGCATGG
This sequence comes from uncultured Thiobacillus sp., assembly GCA_964513695.1. Classification (GTDB taxonomy): domain Bacteria; phylum Pseudomonadota; class Gammaproteobacteria; order Burkholderiales; family Thiobacillaceae; genus PFJX01. The sequence continues at coordinate 3,979 of CAZEOR010000278.1, read as the reverse complement.
CCAGCACGAAGGCGATGAAGCCCGCCCAGAAGACGGGGGTGACGAGGCCGGTGAGTTCCATCACGGATTCCGATTAGCGACGCGCGCCGTCGGTCATGGCTTCAAGGGCCGCGATACGGGTTTCCAGGGGTGGATGGGTGGTGAACAGCGCCTTCAGGCCGCCGCTCTTGCCGCCGTTGATGCCGAAGGCCGCCATCTTCTCGGGCAGGGCGGAAGGCTCGTGCATGGCCTGCAAACGGCGCAGGGCGGCGATCATCTTCTGGCGGCCGGCCAGCGTGGCGCCCCCCTGGTCGGCGCGGAATTCCCGCTGGCGCGAGAACCACATGACGATCATGGAAGCCAGGATGCCCAACACCAGTTCGGCCACGATCATGGTGACGAAGAAAGCCGGACCCTGGCCCCGTTCCGTCTTGAACACCACCTTGTCCACCAAGTGGCCGATCACCCGCGAGAAGAACATCACGAAGGTGTTCACCACGCCCTGGATCAGGGCCAGGGTCACCATGTCGCCGTTGGCGGCGTGGCTGACCTCGTGACCCAGCACCGCTTCCGCCTCGTCCCGAGTCATGTTGCGCAACAGGCCGGTGGACACCGCCACCAGGGAGTTATTCTTGCTCATGCCGGTGGCGAAGGCGTTCACGTCCGGGGCATCGTAGATGGCCACTTCCGGCATCTTGATGCCGGCGGCCTGGGCTTGGCGCGCCACGGTCTGCACCAGCCAGAGTTCCTCCGGCGTGCGCGGATCGGTGATGACCTGGGCGCCCACGGATCGCTTCGCCATCCACTTGGACAGGGCCAGGGAAATCAGGGAACCGCCGAAGCCCATGACGGCGGCGAAGATCAGCAGCGCGCCCAGGTTGAGGCCGGACTCGTTCAGGTAGGGCTCGACGCCCAGCAGACGCATGGTGATGGACAGCACCAGCACGATGGCCAGGTTGGTGGCGAGGAAGAGAAAGATACGTTTCATGGAAAGCTCCTTGGTCGGGGCTGAATAAACGCCGCGAAGGCTACGCGCTCGCAAACATCAAATAAAGTCGAATATATCTGCAATACTATTCGTATTACTCGAATAGATAGCCACCCATGAATTTCAAGCATCTCCACTACTTCTGGACCGTCGCCCGCAGCGGCGGCGTCGCCCGGGCCAGCGAGCGGCTGCATCTCACGCCCCAGACCGTCAGCGCCCAGATCAAGCTGCTGGAAGACCAGCTTGGCACCGCCCTGTTCCGCCCCGCCGGGCGTGGCCTGGAACTCACCGAAGCGGGGCGCCTTGCCCTCAGCTACGCCGACGAGATCTTCGCCCTGGGCGACGATCTGAAATCCGCCCTGGCCAGCCACAAGGGCGCACCTATCCTGCCGTTCCGGGTCGGCATCACCGATGTCATGCCGAAATCCCTCGCCTATCAACTCCTCTCCCCCACCGCCGGCCTGGAGACCCCGGTGCGCCTGATCTGCCGCGAGGGCAAGCTGGACCGGTTGCTGGCGGAATTGGCCCTGCACCGTCTCGACATGGTGCTGGCCGACCGCCCCATCCCCGCCCACATCAACGTGCGCGGCTACAGCCACAAGCTGGGGGAATGCGCCCTCGCCTTCTTCGCCGCGCCCGACCTGGCGGACAAATGCGGGGAATTCCCCGCCTGCCTGGACGATGCGCCCCTGCTGTTGCCGGGCGATGACGCCACAGTGCGTTCCCGCATCGAAACCTGGCTGGAGAAGAACCGGCTGGCGCCCCGGGTGGTGGGGGAATTCGACGACGGCGCCCTGATGATGGCCTTCGGCCAAGCCGGTGGCGGCTACTTCCCCGCCCCGGCTGTGCTGGCGGATGCCATAGAAGCGCAATTCGGCGTGCGGCGGGTGGGGCTGGTGGAGGAAATCCAGGACGTGTTCTACGCCATCACCGGCGAACGCCACATCACCCACCCGGCCGTGCTGGCGGTCACCGAAGCCGCCCTGGGCATGCCGCCCCGGCTTACAGCAGCCCCATCATCACCAGCGCCACGAAAGCGGCAAACAGGGCAAAGTGGCTGATGCCCTCGATGGCGTTGGTTTCCCCATCGTGCAGGTTGTTCATCACCGCCAGCAGGGTCAGCAGCAGCATGCCGCCCTGCATGGGCGTCAGCGCCATGACGATGCGCTCGCCGGAGAACAGGGCCATGGCCTCGATCACCGGCAAGGTGAGCAGCACCGTGGCGAGGGACGCACCGAGGGCAATGTTCACTGTGGTCTGCATGCGGTTCGCAGTCGCGGCGCGCAGCGCGGTGAGGATTTCCGGGCTGGCGGAAATCAGCGCCACCAGCACGGCGGGGATGGACTTGGGCAAGCCGCTGCCGGCCAGTCCCGCGTCCAGCAATATGGACAGGATTTCCGAGAGCAGGCCCACCAGCACGATGGCGCCCAGCATCACGGCCACATGCAGGCTGTTGGGGCTGAGGCCCGTGTCATGGGCTTCATCGTCCAGGCCGGTGTCATGCTCGAAAAACGCCCGGTGCTCGACGGTTTGCAGACGCAGGAAACCGACATACATCAAGGCCATGACTGCGACCGAGAATACCGAGTAGGTTCGCCATTGTGCATCCGGCACGAAATCCGGAATGAACATGCCGATGCCCAAAGCCACCAGTAGCATGGCGACAAAGGAATTGGCCGAATCCAGGTTGTAGGGCGTGGAACCGTGCTTGATGCCGCCGACGATGGCGGCTAGGCCCAGGATGCCGTTGATGTCCAGCATCACCGCCGAGAACACGGTATCCCGCGCCAGGGTGGGGTTGGGCGCCCCTTGCAGAAGGACAACCAGGATCACCACTTCCACCGACACCGCCGCCAGGGTGAGGATCAGGGTGCCGTAAGGCTCGCCCAGACGCAGGGCCAACACCTCGGCATGATGGCTGATGCGCAGGGCCACGCCGATGATGGCTACCAGGATGAGGCCCAACAGCCCCCACAAGGCCAAACCGCCGTGCTCCAGCGCCGCATGTTCCAGGCCGAAGCCCAGGGCCAGGATAGCCAGGGCGATGAGGATGGGCAGTTCTTTTCCTAGGTATTTCATGGCCGCTCAGCGCTCGAACAGTGCAATGGATTCCACATGGGCCGTGTGCGGGAACATGTTGGCCACCCCGGCAGACACCAGCCGGTAGCCTTTCTGGTGCACCAGCACCGCCGCGTCCCGGGCCAGGGTCGCGGGACTGCACGAGACATAGACAATCCGATGTGGCGCTCCAGACTCCGGCAGCGATTTCACCAGCTCGATGGCACCGTCCCGGGGCGGATCGATGAGGAGCTTGTCGAACTCGCCCAGCTCCGCATAGGCCTCTGGCGTGATCTGGAACAGGTCGGCGACGCGGAATTCGCAGAGTTCACTCAAGCCGTTTCGCGCCGCATTCTCCCCGGCCCGCTCCACCAGCCCCTTGCTGCCCTCGATGCCAACGACGACCGCGCCGCGCCGGGCGATAGGCAGGCTGAAGTTGCCCAGGCCGCAGAAGAAATCGGCAATACGTTCGCCCGGCTTCGGGTCCAGCAAGCGCATGGCGCGTCTGATGAGCATGCGATTGATGCCGTGGTTCACCTGGGTGAACTCGGTGGGCTTGAACGGCATCACCAGGTTGAATTCCGGCAGGCTGTAGGCCAGTTCCGGCGCATCCAGGGGATGGAAGGGATGGGCCGTGTCCGGCCCCTTGGATTGCAGCCAGAACTGAATGTGGTGGGCATCGGCGAAGGTTTTAAGCTTCACCTCGTCTTCGGGAGACGGCGGCTCCAGCACCCGCAGCACCAGCACGTCCACCGCTTCGCCGGTGGCCAGCTCGATCTGGGGCAGGCGGTCGCGGATGGAAAGGCCTTCCACCAGTCGCCGCAGCTTGGGCAGCAGCACGGAAATCCGCGCCGGCAGCACCTCGCAACTGTCCATGTCGGCCACGTAGCTGCTGCGCCGCTCGTGGAAACCCACCAGCACGCCGCCCTTCTTGGGCACGTTGCGCACCGACAG
>CAZEOR010000277.1:0-4548 GCA_964513695.1 uncultured Thiobacillus sp. | reverse complement strand
CGCCCCCAGGCCACCCTGCCAATCGCCCTGGTGCTGTCCCTGGCGATCCACGCCGGCGTGATGTGGCCGCCAGTATTCCTGAACTTGCGGCCGTTTCCGCCACCACCGCCTCCCGTGCAGGTGACCCTCCAGGTCGAGCTGCCCCCCCGTGTACCCGAAACCCCATCCTTGCCAGCCAGACTGAAACAGAAGCCGCCTGCCGCCGCTACGCTGCTGGCCGCCCCGGACATAACGCCGGCGTCTATGGCCGCCCCGCCGCCGCCCAGCGCCGAGGAATGGAGGCTGGCTTCCACCTACACCCTAAAGAACGGTAAACGATATCAGCACGCCTGGGGCCAGCAGGTGCGCAGCATGATGGGCACTGCGGTAGCAGGTCCGGATCAAGGGCAGGTGCGGTTCCGCATCACCATTAATCCGAACGGCACCCTGGCCCAGGTGGAAGAACTGTGGTCTACCTCGGCGAAGGCTTCAGAACTGGCCCGGAAGGCGATCCAGAGCCTGCCGCCACTGCCGCCCACACCCAGCGGCAAGCCGCTGGTATTCGAAAAGACGATTTCATTCCTGCCCTACGAATCGGGCTGGCCCCCATCCTACAAATACGATTGCCTGCCAGACCCACCCACGTTCAAGAACCAATTTGTCTGGGATGGCACCTCACCGCAAAAGCCGCCTCCACCAGGGCCGGAACGCGAGGCGCGTTCGCCAGACTGTCATCCCAGCGATATCACGGGTACGTTCGAAGAAGAAGCCACTGAACTGAAGCGTCAGATAGAGCGGAATCGCTGGGGACGCTGAATCGGGGTTGTCTACCTCTGCAACCCCGGGTTCATGGACAATCCGTGAACCCCAAACTCCCCACGAACCCCATGGCCCCCAACACCGTCCGCGCCCGGCTCGCCTTCTCCTTCCGGGCCGAGGACCACGACCTCGACACCCGCATCGACCTGGACGCCTGCGCCGCCGAGGCGGGCGAAGCCCCCAACTTCCACCTGCTCCTGGCCCGCCAAGCCGGCATCGACCCCTATTCCTACCTCTACGAAGTGCTGGAATCCCACGACATCGCGTTCTCCGAAGCCACGGGCCTCGCCGCCATGTGTTGCCGCGACGGCCGGCTAGACTGGCCGGAATTCGAGCGGCTGCGCCAAGATGAGCAGGACACGGACGTGGTCGGAAACATCGCTGCCGGGATGCTGGGGTTGGATAGCCTGGACCAGCACCCCGAGCTTAAGTTGGCGCTCCTGGCAGCCTATCGGGCGGGCAAGGGAGTGACTTGAGCGGACGGCGTGAATCGCTTGTCGGATGCACAGTCCGGCAGGTGCCGGCGGATCAGTGCCCTGCCGGCCGGCTGGCCCGTTTGTTGGCCTCGAATCTGCCCTTCACCTTCCAGCCCTCGAAACCGTCCTGCAACACTTTGACGTTATCCCAGCCGAGCAAGCGAAGGGCGAACACGGCCTGGGCGGAGAGGGAGCCGGAGTTGCAGTACACCACCACCATGCGGTCCTTCGGAATCTCGCCGCGCCGGGCCACGGCCTGGCGCCATTCGATGTTCACGGCGCCTGGGATGTGCTCCTTGGCGAACTGGGCGGCGTCCCTGGCGTCCACCACGAACACGCTCTTCCAGTCCTCGGCGGGAATCTGCTCCGGCCAGATCAGGCTGCTGCCGTATTCGTTGAAATCCATGTATTCCTCCATGGCTTTGACCACGGCGGGGTTTTCAACGGCATGGGAGGCCAGGGGCAGGCAGAGGGCGAGGGAAAGGAGGAGGGATGAGAGTCGCATGACGGGTTTCCTTGGGAACTTGAAATTCAAATCGGCGCGGGATTGAGGCGGGGGAGAGTTTCTTCGGCCAGCAGCAGTACCACCAGACCCGAAAGTACCATCGAGCCCGCCACCAGCCAGAAGGTGATGTCCAGGTTGCCGGAGACTGCGGCGGCCACGCCCAGCAGGAGGGCGCCGACGCCGTAACCGAAGTCGCGCCAGAAGCGGTAGATGCCGATGGCGGAGCCGCGCCAGTCCGGGTGGGCGATGTCGGCCACCGCCGCCGACAGGTTGGGGTAGAGCAGGGCCATGCCGAAGCCGGACAGGGCCGCCGCCAGGGTGAGGCCCGGGGCGGAAGGGAACAGGGGCATGAGGCCGATGCCGCCGCCGCATAGCAACATGCCCCAGACGATAGGCTTGAGGCGGCCGATCCGGTCCGACAGGCGGCCGGTGAAAAATTGCGAGACGCCCCAGACGATGCCGTAGGCGCCGACGATCCAGCCGATCTGGGGCAGCGTCATGCCGCGCTGGTAGAGCCAGACCGGCGCGATCACCCACATCCAGGCATCGACGAACTTCTCCACCAGGCCGGCTTGGCAGAAAGCGGCCAAACGGCGGTCGCGCCAGGACATGAGAGTGAACATTTCCCAGGTGCCGGGCTTGGCCGACACATTCTTCGGGTAGCGCGCCCGGGGGCTGGTCCGGGTGGCATGCTCAGTTGCGTGCATTGCAGCCTCAAGCCGCGCCCAGGGCAAGGTCTCCTCCACCCACAACAGGGTGGCCGCGCCCGCCGCCCCGACGGCGGCCAGGCCGAACAACAGCAGGCCCTGGCGGGCGCCGAGCATTTCCGCCAGATAGGCGGTGACGATGCCCGCCACCGCCACGCCCACGTAGCCGGCGAACTCGTTCATGCCGATGGCCAGGCCGCGCTGGTCGCCCCGGGCCAGGTCGAGTTTGCTGGTTTGCGTCATGGACCAGGTGAAGCCCTGGTTCATGCCCAGCAGGATGGTGGCGGCGACGATCCAGCCCCAACTGGGGGCATGCCAGATCATGATCGGAATCGGCACGGCGGAGAGCCAGCCCCAGAACAGCACGTTGCGCCGGCCGACACGCTCGGAAAGCCGCCCGGCGACGAAATTGAGGGCGCCCTTCACCACGCCGAAGGCCACCACGAAGCTGGTGAGCAGCAGGAAGGAACCGCGCGGCACGCCGAATTCCGATTCCGACAGGGCCGGCACCACGGTGCGCATCATGCCCAGGGTGAGGCCGACGAAGAACACCTGGGCGACCTGATGGGCGAATTGCGCGAAGTTGTCGCGGATACCGTGCTTCATGGCGGTCATGGGTGGGTTCTGGTCTTGGGTTTGACCCACGTCCCGTTCCGTGCTGGCCGGCGAAACCGTGGCGCGAAGAGGCAGGGAAACCAGCTGGATCGGGATGGCAATGCCCGGCGGCATGGTGGCGGACGCAAGCGCGAGCCGGCGTTCGCGGCCCGCATCGCGGGCGACTTCCCAGGCGGAATGCAGGAACAGCGCGCAGATGCCGGCGCCCACGATCAGATCCGGCCAGGGCGAGGCGGTTTGCCAGACCGCGGCGGCGGCAAGCAGCACAGCGCTGTTGGCGAACAGATCGTTGCGCGAGCAAAGCCACACGGAACGCATGTTGATGTCCTCGCCACGATGCCGCCACAGTAGGAGAAAACAGAGGGCGTTGGCGGCCAGGGCGAGGAAACCGATGGCGCCCATCGCTTCGTAGCCCGGTGTCTGTGGAACCATCAACTTGTGTATCAGTTCCCCCGCGACGAACAGACCGAAAAGCCCCATCACGATGGCTTTTGCCATGGCTGCGCGGACTTTCCAGCGCATTCCGCGCCCGACCGCCCAGAGGCTGAAGGCATAGACCAGGGCATCGCCGAGCATGTCCAGGGAATCGGCGAGCAGCGAAATCGAGCCGGCCATGAGGCCCGCCACGAGTTCCACCACGAACATCACGGCGTTGAGGGCCAGGACGAGGCGCAGAGTCGAGGTCTGGCGGCCCTGCAATTGATCGAGGGCGCAGGATTTGTCGTTGCAGCAACTGGCCATGGGACTCAGGCCGCGCCCAGATTGGCTTGCACCATGCGATCCATCTCGGTCGGCCGGGGCGGGATTTCCCTCGTCAGCGCCGCCACGAATTCGTCCCGCGCCAGTTTGAGCATGGGATTCCAGCGCTTTTCAAAGCCGATGGTGGAAGCGGGCTTGCCGGAGATGCCGGCGCCGCAGACGCTGCCGGCCACGTGGCCGGCGTAGATCTCCACTTCGTTGGGCAGGGAGAGCAGCTTGGCATGCACGCTGTCCCAGATCTGGCCGGCCATTTCGGTTTCCCGTCCGGCCAGATCGGGGCGGCCGATGGCGCCCACGAACAGGGTGTCGCCGGTGACCACGAACCAGGGTTCCGGTTTTTCCTCGCCCATGCGCCGCTTGTCGGTGACCAGCAGGCAGACCGAGTCCGGTGTGTGGCCAGGCGTGTGCAGCACGTCGATGTAGACGTTGCCCACGTCGATGCGCTGGCCGTCCTTCAGGGGCTCGAAGGTGAATTGCACGCGGCCGGCGTTGGCCTCGTGCAGGCAGTAGGAAGCGCCGGCCTTTTCCGCCAGGGCCCGGCCGCCGGAGTAGTGGTCGGCGTGGACATGGGTGTCGATGACGTGGGTGATCTTCACGTCCTGTTTGGCGGCTTCGGCGATGAACCATTCTTCGTCGCCCAGCACGGGATCGACGGCGACGGCCACGTGGCAGGAGCCACAGCCGAACA
>CAZEOR010000276.1:0-4556 GCA_964513695.1 uncultured Thiobacillus sp. | reverse complement strand
ATGGCAGGGGCGGGAAGTTTGTCCAGCCGGGCTCGGCCGGCGCCACCGGCATCCAGCTTGAGCGTATCGGTCGCCAAGGGGATGGCTTCGCTTTCTTCCTGGCCCTCCTGGCTGTCCCTGCGCCTGGCAAAGTCCACGTCAGGGTAGTCGTCGAATTCGACATGGAAGCGGGGCTCCAGTTGGGCGCGTAGCTTGACCGCAAGGTTTTTGGCGCCGCCGCCGTTGAGGTAGCCGACGGCGACATCGATTTCCGCGCTGGACGGCGCCACCCATTGGGCGCGCAGGGGATCCAGACTGGCCTTCATGAGGGGAACACGGAAATCACCGACGCTGAAGCGCCCGCTGTCCAGTCCTTCCAGATATTGAAGCTGTTCCGGGGGTGTGTCGGGCCGGATATCCTTGTCCACCAGACGCAGACGGTAGTCGCCCCTTTTGCTCTCGACCGGTACCGACCAGCTGGTTTCAGCGGCCCCATTCTTCCAGGAGAGAGGCAGGAACCAGCGCTGCTGGCTGCCTTCGTGTTCGATCGCCAGGGTGCGCGGGTATTTTGTGGAATAGCCCAGACCGTTGGTTCGTTTGTCGCGCAGTACGTGCTTCATGTGCACTGTGTCGCCGGGACGAAACAGGGCGCGATCCAGCACGCTATGGGCAAGCCGATTATCCACGTGCCAGTCCTGGGGCAGGCCGAAGCGCCAAGTCTCGATGCCTTCGTCCCAGTCCGAGCGGGCGAAAGTCAGATCGCCGCCCTGGCGTGCGCTGACTAACAATGGGCAGGCGTAGTCGTCAGAGGCGCGAGGGTCCGGCAGGTTCTTTGGCAACAGAGCCATGCCCTGGGCGTCGGTGACGCTCTGAGCCAGCAGGACGGCTTTGCAGTCGCGCACGGCAATCTGGGCACCCGCGACGGGTTTGCCGGTGTCCAGGCGGGTTACCCATGCGAGAGAGGATTCCGCGCCCCATTTGAAGTGCACGGAGAGATTGGTGACCAGAGCGGTGGCGCGCACATACATGGGCTGGTTGTCGCCCAACAGGGACTTGCCCAGGCGGCGGCTTTCCGCTTCGACCACGTAGAAACCCGGTTTTTCCAGGGGGAGGCCTACCACTTCGAAAGCCTGGGCGCCGTTAGGTTTGGGCAGGACGCGTTCCTCGACGCCTGTGATGTGGGGCGCCAGATACTGGGCACGGCGCCGGTCGGGCCTGGATTGGCTGCGCTCGTCGTAATCCGGGTTCTCGAATTTCTTCAGACTCTGCTGCCAGTCCAGGATGGCGGCGTCTTCGGTGAGGCGCAGCCAGCGCACCTTGGCAGCGGTGCCGCCAAGGTTGTCCGGTTCCAGGTTGCGCATCGTGATGGGCAGAAGGCCGCCGGCGGCACGCTCGATGATGCCGAATTCGCCCGAGAACTTGAGTAGCGGCGGGTAGTCGGCCATCTGGAAGGTCATCGGAAAACGAGCGGCATTGACCAGGGTACGGCCTTTGTCGTCCGTCAGGCCGTCAGGCAATTTCAGGCTGATGGAAGCGCCCGCGGCGAAGGGGCCGGGGAAGGTCACGCTGTCGTCGGTGGGAGCGGCCTGCTCTGGTTTGCTTTGGCGATAGGTCTTGCCTTTGGCATCCTGGAGCACGATCTGGTCGAGCAGCTTGCGGGATACGGGGGCGGTGAATTCCACCCGCATCGGCAGCAGGGGCATGCAGCCGGCCTTGGCGTTCTCCCGTTGGCAGCGCAGTCGGGCACTGAAATGGTCGCGCACCTGGAATTCCAGGCGCTGGTCGGCAGGGTTGGCCTGACCCGATGGGGTCGAGACATCCTGGCCCCATACCAGGGCCATTTTGGCATTGGCGGGGAGGGTGCGGACACATTGCAGGACTTCCAGATTAGGATCGCTGTCCGGGTTTTTCCCCTCGGCCTTGCCTGTCCATTCCGCGCCGGAATCGTTGAGCACCTGGCTCAGTTCTTTTATGTGTCGAGCTCTATCTGGGCCGATCAATCGCTTGACGGCCACTTGTTCGTGGATGCCCTGGATTTCGCAGCGGACATGGGCCAGGATGCTATCCGGCCGTGCCTGGCCATTCAGCAACAAAAGGAAGGCCTGATCTTCATCCACTTTTGCTTTGATTTCGGGCAGTTGCCACACCACTCGGGGACCGGCGACGGCAAAGACATATTCTGATGCCGTCTGTACCGCTTCTCCCGTCAAGGTGGTCAAGCCGGCGCGAGGGGTGAATCGGCAGAATTCCCCGGCTTTAAGGTTGCCGTTCAGATCAAAGGCCCAGGTTTTGTCATCTACCCAGTAGCCGTTGCCTGGCACTCCACATTGGATATTGAACGGAGAAGGCGCATCGCTGCGTCCCTGTGCGGCCATTGGTGCGGAGAATCGGGCCTGGGCTTGGCGGATCTGAAGTTGCTCGCCTTGAGGCGTAAAGCTATCCAGTGTCGCGGCGGCAGCAAATCCGGAAATCAGGCCGGATGCGATCAAAGTCCCAATGCGTATCATGATTCGCTCTCCCTTAGGTCATGGCCACATTCTGGCATGTTCATTGAAAGGCTTGTTCTGGATGAATTTAACGACAAAATACTTGACTAATAAACTCGACAATTGTTAGAGTAGGGCCATGCAAGATTGATGTCGTTTACAAAACTGGTGAAAAGAGAGGAAGTAATCATGGAACTGGAAATCAATGGAAGAACCGTCGAAACCGATCCGGAAGGCTATCTGGCCAACCTGTCTGATTGGGCTGAGGATGTGGCTGAATACTTGGCATCTCAGGACAAACTGACCCTGGAAGAGAACCACTGGAAGGTGATCCGTTACATGCGGGATTACTTCAACGAGCACGGTACAGCACCCAACCTGCGATTCCTGCAGAAGGGACTGAAGGAAGAGTTCGGTGATGAATGGGGCGACAAAAAGTTTCTGTTCGATCTGTTTCCCTTCGGCCCTGCCAAGCAGGCTGGCCGCTATGCCGGCACACCCAAGCCGACCGGTTGTGTTTGATGTTTGGCTAGATAGACCCAATCTCACGCGCCCCGCTTGTTCCGGGGCGTTTTTTTTTCATGCCGGCATGAACACTACCTGCCGTAGTCGCTGAAGGTATCGGCTTCCGGCCACGCTTCGGCATTTACCTGTCCTGCCAAGGAGAAATATTTTCGAGGTTTGCAACTGACCCGCCCTGAATACCGCAAGGTCATATCACCAATGGAAAACGGCCCGTCGCGGGCCGTTGTTATAACGATGGACTGGCTTAGTGCACACTACCGAAGGAAGGGTCGGCATTACCCGGAGGTGTGGGCAAACCTGCCAGTCGACAGCCCTGGGTGACCGGACCACGCGGGAACAGCTTGTAGAGAAACTTGCGACCGCCTTGCTCCATGTAGCTTTCTTCCATGGCTTTCAGCAGGCTGCGCGCGTTTACCTCTGGCCCGCATTCGGCAAAGTGGTCACGCAGGTAGCAAATCACATCCATGTGGGAATCGGTCAGTTCGATCCCTTCGCTTAGCGCTTGTCCCCGAGCCATACCCTCGCTCCAGGTATCCAGGTCAATAAGGTAGGCGTCCGCATCGCAGGGCGCCAGGGTTTCGGCCATCACCAGTTTGTTGATATCCAGCATCTGCACTCTCCTCATCATTCATACAAGGCATCCAACGATGCCTGATATGTCTCTAGCATGAGGTGGGTAAAATGCAATAACCGGTTGAATATAAATACTTAATCGTCTTTTTATGAGATTTCTCTCAGCACACGGAAACCCAGGTTCATATCCAGTTCGTCCCACATGCGAGGCTTGCGTGCGGCGGATCTGGCCTGCCAGGCCGATTCGAACCAGGAACCGCCCTTGGTGACGAACCATTTTCCGGATTTGCCGGTGCCGGCGCTGTGCAGGGAATCGACCGGGCCAACCCAGGGATCGGCGGTGAACTCCCAGACATTGCCATGCATGTCATGCAGGCCCCAGATGTTGGCAGGGTAAAGACCCGCTTCCACTGACTGGTTCATGGGGGCGCAGAAGGGCAGGAAGCGGCGCCAGCCCTGGACACCCCGGCCGCTGAGCTGAAACGAGCCGGTATTGGCCTCGACGCAACCGAGGGTGTCGCCGAAGCAGTAGCGGGTGGCGGATCCGGCGCGAGCGGCGTATTCCCACTCCGCCTCGCTGGGCAGCCGATAGTGCTGGCCGGATTTTTCCGAAAGCCATGCCAGGTAGGCACTGGCTTCACCGCGGTTGATGTTGATTACCGGGCAGCGGGCTTCCGCCTTGACCAGATGGTCGGGCCAGACGTATCCCACATCCTGGACGAATTGCTCGAATTCTTCGGCGGTGACGCAATAACGGCCAAGGGCGTAGGGCATGTCGATACGGACGTGGTGCAGGGGGTGTTCGCCGAATCCGCGATCCACGTTGTTTGCGCCCATCTGGAACACACCCGCCGGGATGAGACGGAGCTCGGGTCCCATTCCGCCATCGTTCAGCGAGTCCCGGAATGAGATATCCAAGCCCAGCCGGGAGGCGGTATCAGTCTGGAGGGCGATTAATTGCGCCGGAGTGAGATCGTGGACAAAAGGGTGTCC
>CAZEOR010000275.1:0-4567 GCA_964513695.1 uncultured Thiobacillus sp. | reverse complement strand
TGCCGGACTTGTCCGACTCGTCGCGGATCTCGCTGATGCCTTCCAGGCGCTTCTCACGCACCAGTTCGCCGATCTTGGCGCACAGGTTGGCCTTGTTAACTTGGTACGGTAACTCGTCGATGATGACCGACTGGCGCCCGCCGGCCTTGTCGATGTCCTCGAAGTGGCACTTGGCGCGCATCACCACGCGGCCGCGGCCGGTACGGTAGCCGTCCTTGACGCCGGAGAGGCCGTAGATGATGCCGGCGGTGGGGAAATCGGGGGCGGGAACGATCTGGATCAGATCCTCGATGTCGATGAACGGATCTTTCAGCACCGCCATGCAGGCATCGATGATCTCGCCCATGTTGTGGGGCGGGATGTTGGTGGCCATGCCCACGGCGATACCGGTGGAGCCGTTCACCAGCAGGTTCGGGAACTTGGCCGGCAGGATCATGGGCTCATGTTCCGACCCGTCGTAGTTGGGGCCGAAGTCGACGGTTTCCTTATCGATGTCCGCGAGCAACTCGTGGGCCAGCTTGGACATGCGGATTTCCGTGTAACGCATGGCCGCCGCGTTGTCGCCATCCACGGAACCGAAGTTGCCCTGGCCGTCCACCAGCGGGTAGCGCAGGGAGAAGTCCTGGGCCATGCGGACGATGGTGTCGTATACCGCCGTGTCGCCGTGGGGGTGGTATTTACCGATAACGTCGCCGACCACACGGGCCGATTTCTTGTAGGCCTTGTTCCAGTCGTTGTTCAGCTCGTGCATGGCGAACAACACGCGCCTGTGGACCGGCTTGAGTCCGTCCCGGACATCCGGAAGCGCGCGTCCGACGATCACGCTCATGGCGTAATCCAGATAGGAACGGCGCATTTCCTCTTCGAGGCTGACCGGAAGGGTCTCTTTGGCGAACTGGTTTTCCATGGGGGAAGCTGTCTCTAGGAATTCGTTATGGCGGGTAAAAGCCGCGCGATTTTAGCACGCGGCACGAATCAACCAGAGGCTGCAAAGGATCTGATTTCCCGGTCTGGAAAATCGGACAGACAAATGTGACGTCAAATCCCCTTGCCGGTAGCATTCCGCATCCCAGCCCGCAGGAGCTTGTCATGTCCGACCATTCAGCCGATCTGCGCATTGATGCGAGCTGGATCGTGCCCGTGCGGCCTGCCGACCAGGTTTTGAACAACCATAGCCTGCTTGTCAGGGATGGGGTCATCGCCGCCCTGGTGCCCACTGCCGATGCCGAGAAGAATTGGGCCACCGCCGAGCACATCCGCCTGCCGGACCACGTTTTGATTCCGGGTTTGGTCAACCTGCACACCCATGCCGCCATGAATCTGTTGCGTGGTTATGCCGACGATCTCCCGCTGATGACTTGGTTGCACGATCATATCTGGCCAGCGGAAGGCCGCCATGTCTCGGCTGCGTTCGTACGTGATGGCACCCGTCTCGCCTGCCTGGAAATGCTCATGGGTGGGGTGACCTGCTTCAACGACATGTACTTCTTTGCCGAGGCGGCGGTGGAAGCATCGGTGGAGGCCGGCATCCGCATTGCCGCCGGCTTGATCGTGGTGGACTCCCCCACTCCCTACGCCGCCGATCCGGATGATTATCTGAACAAAGGTATGGCTCTGCGCGATGCTTGGCGCGACCATCCTCTCGTCCAGTTCTGTCTGGCACCCCACGCCCCATACACCGTGGGCGACCGCACACTGGAAAAGATCGTCACCTACGCTGCCCAACTTGATCTACCGGTCCACATGCATATTCATGAAACCGAAGACGAAATCCGGCATAGCCAGGAAAGATATGGCCTGCGCCCCCTGGCCCGGCTGAAAGCCCTGGGCCTGCTTGGTCCTGGAATGGTCGCGGTCCATGCTGTCCATCTCGATGACGAGGAAATAGGTTGGCTGGCGGGACATGGCTGCCATGTTGCCCACTGTCCAGCCTCAAATCTGAAGCTTGCCAGCGGTTTCGCGCCTGTGGCACGTCTACTCTCCAAGGGAGTCAATGTCGGCTTGGGCACTGACGGGGCTGCCAGCAACAACCGCCTGGACATGTTTTCCGAGATGCGGCTCGCCGCCGTGCTGGCCAAGGGGGTAAGCGGCGATCCATCAGTGCTGCCGGCACATCATGCCCTGGAAATGGCCACACTGTCCGGCGCCCGCGCACTTGGCATGGAACAACGAATTGGCACCCTGGAAATGGGAAAACTGGCGGATATCGTCGCAGTGAACATGAATTCCGAAGCAACCCAGCCTTGCTACGATCCGATTTCCCAATTGGTCTACAGCGCTGGCCGGGAACAGGTCAGCCATGTCTGGGTAGGCGGCGTGGCGATCGTCGAGAACGGCAAAAGCCTGTCGTTGGACAAATCAGAGACTTTAGCCAGAGTACATGCCTGGCGCGAACGAATCGCGGCACTCCATTGAAGTGGCAATCACCGGACACTGGCCAATCTGACTTATATACCTTGGCAATAAAAAAGCGGGGCGAATGCCCCGCTTTTCAAATGCAAGAGCCAAATTACTTCTTGGCGGGCTCAGCGGGCTTGGCAGCCTCGGCAGGCTTGGCAGCCTCTTCCTTCTTAGCCTTCTTGGCCTTCTTCTCGGCCGGCTTGGCAGCTTCGGCCGGCTTGGCGGCTTCGGCAGCAGCGGGCTTGGCATCAGCCTTGGGGGCGTCGGCGGCAACAGCGGCAAAGGTGGACAGGGCAAAGGCAGCGGCCATCAGCTTGGCGATCAGTTTCATGTGTGTCTCTCACTCTTGAAGTTAAGGGAACGACAACGCATAGCGTGTCGGAGCCAATAACGCCACTTGATCAATATGGGTTTACTCAACCCATAAAATTTTTTTCTTCGCGCCATTCCCCTGGATTCAAACCCGAGAGGCTATAGCGTCCAATCCCAGCACGAATCAGCCGCAGAGTAGGGAAACCGGCTTTGGCTGTCATACGACGGACCTGGCGGTTCTTACCCTCTGTCAGGACAATCTCGATCCAGGTGGTGGGAATGGCCTTGCGAAAACGCACGGGCGGATCGCGCATCCACAAATCCCCTGGTTCTGGAATCACTCGGACACTGGCCGGGCGACTGACAAAGTCGCCCAGATCCATCGGCCGTCGCATTGGATAGAGGGACGAATCCGAGACAGCACCTTCAACCTGGGCCCAATAGGTTTTCGGCAGCTTGTGGCGGGGATCAGCCAGTCGATGCTGTAGTGCACCATCGTCGGTTAGAATCAGCAGGCCTTCGCTATCTGCATCCAGTCGGCCGGCGGCATACACCCCGTGAATGGGAATAAACTCCTTGAGCCCCGGATGCCCGTCCTCGGACGTGAACTGGCTCAATACGCCATAAGGTTTGTTGAACAGGATGATGCGGGCCATCGCTTAGTTTTTCGTTTCTCGATCAGGAGCCATCGTGAGCAGCCACATCCAGACGCCGCAAGCCGGCGCGAAAATTACCGTCAATGCCGATTTTTCCCTGAACGTGCCGGACCGCCCAATTATCCCCTTCATCGAGGGTGACGGCACGGGCGTGGACATTACACCGGTCATGCGTGCCGTGTTGGATGCGGCAGTCGAGAAAGCCTATGGAGGCAAGCGCAAGATCGAATGGATGGAGGTCTATGCGGGCGAGAAAGCCACCAGGGTCTACGGGCCCGATTCCTGGCTGCCGGACGAGACCGTGGCTGCAGTGCGCGAATACGTGGTGTCCATCAAGGGACCTCTGACCACGCCCACCTCAGGTGGGATCCGCTCCCTCAACGTGGCCCTGCGCCAGATGCTGGACCTGTATGTCTGTCAGCGGCCGGTGCGCTACTTCGAAGGCGTACCCTCGCCAGTCAAACATCCGGAAAGAGTGGACATGGTGATCTTTCGGGAGAACACCGAAGACATATACGCAGGCGTGGAATGGGAAGCCGGCACGGCTGAAGTGAAGAAGGTCATCGAGTTCCTGCAGAAGGAAATGGGGGTCAAGAAAATCCGCTTCCCCGAATCCTCCGCCATCGGCATCAAACCTGTGTCCGTGGATGGCTCCGAACGCCTGATCCGGCGAGCCATCCAATACGCCATCGACAACAAGCGCAAGTCGGTGACCCTGGTGCACAAGGGCAACATCATGAAGTTCACCGAGGGGGGCTTCAAGAAATGGGGCTATGAACTGGCGGCACGGGAATTCGGCGCCACCCTGATCGACGAAGGCCCCTGGATGCAATTGCCGAACGGCATTGTCATCAAGGACGTCATCGCCGATGCCTTCCTGCAGCAGATACTGCTGCGACCAGAGGAATACGACGTGATCGCCACCCTGAATCTGAACGGCGATTACATCTCTGATGCGCTAGCGGCGGAAGTTGGTGGCATCGGCATCGCCCCGGGCGCCAACCTTTCCAATGACGTCGCCATGTTCGAAGCCACCCACGGCACGGCACCGAAATACGCCGGCAAGGACTACGTCAATCCAGGCTCAATCATTCTGTCTGGGGAAATGATGTTGCGCCATATGGGATGGATCGAGGCCGCGGACATGATCATAAAAGGTATGGACTGCGCAATTCGCGGCAAAAAGGTGACCTACGATT
>CAZEOR010000274.1:0-4577 GCA_964513695.1 uncultured Thiobacillus sp. | reverse complement strand
GTGCCGGAGTTCCTGCGCGAGGCGCTCAAGCAGATCAATGAAAAAAAGTTCACAAAAAGCGTATCATAATTGACATTGCAATTATGGTTGATAAAATGATACTAGGCGGCCATAGAGGAGAGATAGATGGAAACAACGGCCCGGATTACCCTGCCGTGGGTTCCGCGTATTCGGCTGGTGCTGATGGGGGACGCCCACGTCGGGAATGCTGGCTGTCGTGAGGATTTACTGCGGGCCACCATCGGGGCGGTGATGGCCGATGAGTACAGTTACCTGATCGATGTTGGGGATACGGTAGATGCCATCAATATGGCGGATAAGCGTTTCGATCCTTCCCAACTGGCCGAGTGGATGACCATTGGCGATCTGGTGGACATCGCGCGGGCCGAGGTAGATCGCTACCTGGAGATCGTGGGGCCGGCCAAGGGGCGCATTCTCGCCCTGTGCAGGGGGAATCATGAGGATACCCTCTCGCGCATTGCCGAGCGGGACGTTTACCGCGAGATCGCCGAGGGCCTGGGGCTGCCTCCCGGGCGGCGGTTGGGCTATGGGGGGTTCGTGCAACTGCGCATCGCCGACCGGCGCGGGCGCAGGGCTGGTGGAAGCCGACAGGCCTGGATCGTAACGATCTTTTGCCATCATGGGCACGATGGCGGGAGGCTGTGGGGATCGAAAGCGCTCTCCCTCGAGCGGCTAATGGGGCGTTTCTGGGCAGATATCTATGTCCTAGGGCATTCCCACACCAAATTTGGCGGGCGGATGTCCGTGGTTACCCCAGAGGGACAGAAGGACGTTGCCCTGATCAATGTGGGAGCCTTTCTTCAACCCTATCAGCAAGGGAAAAAGGGGGGATATGCCGAACGGAAACTCCTCTATCCCCAAGGACTGGGGCCGGTGGAGGTTTGGCTATATCCCGAAGAACGGCAAATGAGGATTGTGCAATGAAAGTTTCTTGGCATATCCAGCGCCTTCAGCCCTGGATGGCTCCGTTGCTGTCCCAATGGGAGCCGACTTGGGTCAAGGTTGTCAACCCGCCGCCTGGCCCAGACCCGTTCCCTGGCGTGCGCAAACTGCTGCGCATCTGGCATGATGATACCCAGGCCGGGTACATTGCCAGAGGTGAGGCTGGTGGTCGGCAATGGGTGCGCGACTATCTGCCCAAATTTCGCCAGGTTGCCAACTGGGGCGAGGTGGTGTTTGAGACGGCCAACGAGCCGGACTGTAACTCCAATGAGGGGCTAGCCAACCTGCGCCTTTACTCCCTCGGCGCGATGAAAGAGGCCGAGGCGAACGGCTTGCGCCTGTGCATCCTCAACCTGCCGGAGGGCAATCCTGGCGACAATGGGCTGGGGGAAAGGGGCCGGAGCGATGCCGAGTGTCGTGCGGTAGAGCGCTGGAAGTTGGAGCAACTCGCCGAGGCCGTGGATTATGCCGCGCGCAAGGGGCACTATGTCGGCCTGCACGCTTACTGGTTACCATCGGAGAATATCGGCCCGCTTGACCGCTGGCACGGTCTGGGCCGTGTGCAGTGGAACGTAGAGCAGTGGATCGCCATGGGCGTGGACACCTCACGGCTGCGCGTGTTCATCAACGAGACTGGAGTAGATCGTCTCATCTCCAAGAAGGAGAGGGAAAAACGCGGCTGGCGCTCGCAGGCCGGGGGCTTGGACGCCTACGCCCGGCAGGTGGTCGAACTGGAACGGGCATTGCGCCAACTCCCCTGGGTCGAGGCCGCGATGCTCTTCACAGTGGGGTTCGAGGAGCCGTGGGGCGATTATGACCACCGCCAGGACGACCTGCGGGTCATCCTGGCCAGACTGAAAGAGGTGCCGATGACCGTTATATACGGCCCAGATGCGACCGTGAAATATTGGCATTCCAGCCGCGAGGGGCAGAAGATTGCTCATATCGTGCTGCACGATACGGAAGGATCGGCGGAGGCCGCCCTCTCCTGGTGGGCCGCGCCGAGCAACCCCTATAAGTCGAGCGCGCACGTCCTTGTGCGTAAAAACGGCGATGTGCTTCACGTCGTGCCGGAGGTCTACGCTGCCCACCACGCTGGGTATGCCACCATTCCAGGCGTCACGGTGAACCCGAACCTGGTCTCGCTTGGCCTGGAGATGGAGTGCAGCGCCGCACCTAACCCGCCGGGTTATACCGAGGCGCAGTTGCAGGCGGCCATTGGCGTGGTGCGCGACTGGATGACACGCTACGGCATCCCCAAAGAGCGCGTGTGGCTACACCGCGAGATTGATGCGAAAAAGTCTGACCCACGAGACTTCGATAAGGCGGCGTTTATCAAGCGGTTGGAGCCGAGCGAGTTGGAGGGTTGGCTTGACCAAGTGCCCGCGACCATCAAGGCCGTGGCCGAGATGGGACTGATTCCCCTCGGCGTGGAGAAGCCCCGCGAGGCTGGCGGCTACTGGGGCCTGGGATGGGATATGCTGGGCCAGAAGTATGTCGCTGTGGGTGTGCAGATCACATCGGCGGGCATCGAGATCGCCGAGATGAGGGATGTTGCAGGGCATACGGTGAAGATAACTCGTTCACCCCACTCCATACCACGTTGAGGAACGGAAATGACATCGGTTTCACCGGAAGGGCGTTCATTCATCGAAGTGCAATTCCCGGTCGCTCAAGTCTCGGCCGAATCTTACAAAGAGCGCAAAGCCGGTGCGAGCCAGACGCTCACCGGCCTGGGCAAATGGTGGGGGCGCAAGCCGCTTGTGATGGTGCGCGCCGCCCTTCTCGGCCTCCTTTTGCCCGCCACCGCGGACCCTCAGAAAGATCGGGAGATCTTTTTTAAACTGATGACGATGGATCGCGATGGGCTGTGGCGGCGCAAGAACCGGGCCATCTCGCAGACCACCCTGATCGAGTATCTGAGGCATATGCCCCCTTCGGTGCGCCGCCGCTTTCTGGGCCCCTCGGGCACCGCGCTTCAGGCCCTGGGCCGCCAAGAGCGTGGGGAACTGGAGCGCCTCGTGTTCGAGCAGATGCCCTATTCGGAAAAGATCCAATACTGCCTGCGGCCGGAGCAGATCGAGGGGCCTTCGCCGGAGGCTTGGGCCGAGATCAACGCCTATTTGGGCACTGATGCGCACAGCCTAGCCGAGTTGGTGCAGGCTCTGGGGCGGCGGCGCTTCGGGCGCACTCCGCGCGTAGGAGATGCCTTTTGCGGCGGCGGGTCCATCCCTTTCGAGGCGGCGCGCCTGGGCTGTGAGGTGTTCGCTTCGGACCTCAACCCGATGGCTGCGTTCCTCACCTGGTCGGCGCTTCACCTCTTGCACCAGGGAGAGCGTGCTATGCAGGCCCTACGCGCGATGCAAGAGGAGATCATTAAGGAGGTGGATCGGCAGATCGTCGAGTGGGGCATTGAGCAGAACGCCCAGGGGTGGCGCGCTGATGTGTACCTCTACTGCACCGAGGTCGTTTGCCCCGAATGCGGCTGGCACGTGCCCCTCGCGCCCTCGTGGGCTATCTCCACGGGCTCTGGCGTAGTGGCGTGCCTTATGCCTGATGAGGCGCACAGCCGCTTTGAAATCGCCATCGAGGAGGGGGTGGGGCCAGAGGAGGTGAAACGCGCCGAGGCGAGTGGCACTGTCAGAGATTCGCGCCTTTACTGTCCGCACTGCGGCCGCTCCACGCCCATTGAAGCCTTGCGCCGCACTATGCGCCTTTGGGAGGCGGAGGACCTCACCCCTCGGCCGGGGGACGTCTTTCAAGAGCGGCTCTACTGCCTCCGCTGGGTGGAGGAATATCGCGATGAGCAGGGCCGCGTGCGGAGCCGCCGCCACTACCGCGCGCCGACGCGGGCCGATCTCCAACGAGAGGCCAAGGCGCTGGCTCTCCTGCGCGAGCGTTGGGCCGTTTGGCAGGAGAAGGGCTATGTGCCGAACCAGCCCATCGAGCCGGGCGATGAAACGGACCAGGTAACGCGCGAGCGCGGGTGGACGCACTGGCACCACCTGTTTGCGCCCCGGCAGTTGCTCACCTTGGGCCTGCTGAACCAGGCGATGCTGGAGCACCCCCGCCTGGCGGCCCACCGCGAGATCCTCCTGCGGGGGATGTACTGCCTTGACTACGGCTCCAAACTGTGCTTCTGGAATAAGGCTCGGGATAAGCTGGAGCAATCCTTCTACAACCAGGCCCTGAACACGCTGTTCAATTATGGGGTGCGCGCCGGCGCCTACTTTTTGGAGACATTCCGCACCGCTTGGGCGACGCTGGGCGGCGAGCCAGGGGGTGCCTTTACTGCCCTGCCGGAGGATGCCCGCGCGGTGCGCGCCGAGGCGGACCTGTGGATGACCGACCCCCCCTATGCCAATATGGTGAACTATCACGAGTTGAGCGAGTTCTTTCTCGCCTGGTATGGGCGGCACCTGCGGCGCCTCTTCCCCGGTTGGTATGATGACTCGAAGCGCGCCCTAGCCATCCGCGGGGGAGATGCGCTCGCCTTCCGCCGGGGGATGCTGGAGGCCTACCGCAACCTGTTGAGGCAGACGAGCGCGGCGGGCCTGCATGTGGTGATGTTCACCCATCAGGATCCGGCGGTTTGGGCAGACCTCGGCATGATC
>CAZEOR010000273.1:0-4578 GCA_964513695.1 uncultured Thiobacillus sp. | reverse complement strand
CTCAATGCGCGCGGCACGCAAAAGGGCATCCGCGTGATGCGCCGCGGGAACGATGGCGCCATGCAGACCCTGGAGGTTCAACTCTCCGATCTGCTCAAGCCGGACGATGTCATCTTCGTAAAAGAAAGCCTGTTCTGATCCAGGGGGCACCATGAACTTCAGTCAATTCCTGCTCATTCTCAAAGCCCGCTGGCTGGTTGCGGCCCTGGCCTTGGCCGTCACTGTCGCCACCACCCTCGCGGTCAGCCTGCTGTTGCCCAAGAGCTACACCGCAGGCGTATCCCTGGTGGTGGATTCGAAAGCCAAGGATCCCATCACAGGCACGCTGCTGCCGGTGCAACTCCTGCCCGGCTACCTCGCCACCCAGGTTGACATCATCAAGAGCCAGAACGTCGCCCTCAAGGTGGTGGATGGCCTCAAGCTGGCGGAGAACCCCACCATCCGCCAGCAATTCCAGGAAGCGACCCAGGGCGAAGGCGACGTCCGCCACTGGCTGGCCGAAAAATTGCTGAAGAAGCTGGATGTGAAACCCTCACGGGAATCCAGCGTGATCCAGGTGGAATTCGAAGGTGCCGATCCCCGCTTTTCCGCCATCGTGGCCAACGCCTTTGCCCAGGGCTATGTGAATACCAACCTGGAACTGAAAATCGAACCCGCCCGCCAGACCACCGCGTTCTACGATGAGCAGGTCAAACAGCTACGGGACAACCTGGAAAAGGCCCAGGGCAAGTTATCCGAATACCAGCAGAAAAAAGGCCTGGTTGCCTCGGATGAACGGATCGACGTGGAAACCGCCCGTCTGGCCGAGCTTTCCAGCCAGTTGGTTGCCGCCCAGGGGCAGACATACGACAGCACGTCCCGGCAAAGCCAGAGCCAGAATTCCTTGGCCGAGGTGGAGCAGAACCCGCTGATACAGGGGCTCAAACACGATCTGGCCGCGGGTGAAACCAAGCTTTCGGAACTGGCCCAGAAAGTGGGCAAGAACCATCCCCAGTACCAGCGTGCCCAGGCAGAAGTGGAGTCCTTGCGCGCCAAGCTGGAAAACGAGATGAAAGTGGCCACTCGCTCGGTGGGCACGACAGCCAAGGTGGCTCAGACCCGCGAAGCTGATATCCGTGGCTCCCTGGCCGCCCAGAAGGCCCGTATTCTGTCCCTGAAGCAGCATCGCGACGAAGCCTCCGTGCTTATCCGCGACGTGGAAAACGCCCAGCGCCTCTACGATGCCGCCCTACAGCGTTACGGCCAGACCCGGCTGGAAGCCCAGAACAACCAGACCGACATCGCCGTGCTCAACCCCGCCGTGCCCCCGGTGGAAGCCTCCAGTCCCAAGATATTCCTCAACACCATACTTGCTGTGTTCCTGGGCAGCCTTCTTGGCATCGGCCTGGCTTTCCTGATGGAAATGATCGACCGGCGCGTGCGTTCCGGCGAGGATCTGTCCGCCGCCCTGGATATCGCTGTCCTGGGTGAAATCGCCAAGGATGCAAAACATCACGCATGGCCGTCATTCCGCCGCCAAGCAGCCTGACGCTTAGGGAGATCGAAACATGAACATGACTCAAACCACCCCCCGCGCCGAGCTCACCATGGGCCGCATCCTGCTCGAACAGGGCAAGATCACCGCCCAGGACGCAGAGCGTGTGCTGCGTCTGCAAAAGGAGCAGAACCTGCGCTTCGGCGAAGCCGCCATCCAGCTCGGCCTGATCAGTCAGGCCGACATGCAGCAGGTTCTGGCGCAGCAATTCGACTACCCCTATCTCGCAGCCGGCGAAGGTGGCTATAGCCAGGCGCTGGTGGCGGCTTACGCGCCTTTCAGTCCCCAGGTGGAGAGTCTGCGCGCCCTGCGCAGCCAACTCATGCTGCGCTGGTTCACGGTGGGACACAAAGCTCTTGCCATGGTCGGCACCAACGTCGGCGATGGCGCCAGCTATCTGGCCGCCAACCTGGCCGTGGTGTTTTCGCAATTGGGTGAACGCACCCTCCTGATCGACACCAATCTGCGTTCGACCGGCGTCAGCACCCTGTTCAATCTGAATGGGCGCAAAGGACTCTCAGATATCCTCGCCGACCGGGCCGATCTGTCCAGCGTGGTGCGCATTCCCGCATTCGTGGATCTCTCGGTCCTGCCGGCCGGCACCCTGCCACCCAACCCGGCTGAACTGCTCTCCCGCAACAGTCTGGTGGAGATGCTTGCCACCCTGGGAGAAAGCTACGACGTCATCCTGCTGGACACTCCGCCTGCCAGCGAATCCGCAGATTTCCAGACTGTCGCGGCCCGGGCCAAGGGAGCTGTCGTCACTGTGCGCAAGAACCATACTCGCCTCAACGACGTGGCCGGGGTCAAAGCCATGTTGTCGGCCGCCGGCGCCGATGTCGTGGGTGCGGTGGTCAGCGAGCACTGATCGGTTCCAGCGAAAGGCGGAATAGTTGCCCATGCCATCCGGAATCTCCAACCCACCCGCCCATCTCGGACTTTCGGCCCCCGTTCGTCTCTGGTGGCCGGTGGTACTGGGGTTGTTGGTGCTTTATCTCCCCACCTACCACGACTTGGCGAACGGCCTTTGGAATAGCGAGGAGCAAGCCCACGGGCCCATCGTTCTGGTCGTGGCGCTTTACCTGATCTGGATGCAGCGGGCGGTGTTTCTCCCTATCAGCGGAGAGGCCGGCCGTCCTGTCCTCGGCTGGGCCCTGCTGGTGTTCGGCCTGCTGCTTTATGCCTTGGGCCGTTCCCAGGAAATCCTGTTGTTCGAGGTGGGATCCCAGATTCCCGTCCTGCTCGGCACCCTGCTCATCACCCTGGGTACCGCGCCGGTGCGCGCGCTCTGGTTCGCCCTGTTCTTTCTACTGTTCATGGTGCCTTTGCCCGGATTCGTGGTGGATGCCGCCACCGGTCCCCTCAAGCAGTATGTTTCGGTCATCGCCGAACAGGTGCTCTACTTTCTCGGCTACCCCATTGCGCGCAGTGGCGTCACCCTTACCATCGGCCCATACCAATTGCTGGTGGCCGACGCCTGCTCCGGTCTGCATTCCATGTTCAGTCTCTCCGCCATGGGCCTGCTTTATCTCTACCTCATGGGCCACAAAAGCTGGGTGCGGAACGGCATCCTCATCGCCAGCATCCTGCCCATCGCCTTCTTCGCCAACATCGTCCGGGTGATGATTCTGGTATTGGTCACCTACCACCTGGGCGACGAAGCCGGCCAGGGCTTCCTGCATGGCTTTGCCGGTGTGCTTCTGTTCGTCGTCGCGCTGCTGCTGCTGTTCGCTCTCGATGGCCTGCTAGGGTTCTTCCTCAAGCACAAATCCCGGGGTTGACCATGATCTACGACGCCTTCAATGGCGATGCGGATGGTTTGTGCGCCCTGCACCAGCTCCGTCTGGCCGAGCCCGTGAAAAGCACCCTGATCACCGGCGTCAAGCGCGATACCCAACTGCTGAAAAAGATCGATGCCCAGCCCGGCGACGAAATCGTCGCCGTGGACATCGCCGTGGTCCGGAACGCACCCCAGTTGGAAGCCGCATTGGCCAAGGGCGTCAGAGTGCGCTGGTTCGATCACCATGCCTCCGGACCGTTACCCGTCCACCCCAACTTCCATGCCACCATCGATACCTCCGCGGACATCTGCACCAGCCTCCTGATGGACAGGCACCTGAACGGCGCCTATCGCGCCTGGGCCGTGGCCGCCGCCTTTGGCGACAATCTGCACGATGCCGCCCGGCGTGCCGCCGAACCCCTCGGCCTCGGCAGATCCCGGCTCGACGACCTGCGGGAACTGGGCGAATGCCTCAACTACAACGGCTATGGCGACAGCCTGGAAGATCTTCACTTTCACCCGGCCGATCTCTATCGCGCCATGCAGCCCTATGCCGATCCCTTCGACTTTCTGCACGAGGCGGCCGAATTCCACACCTTGCGGACCGGATATCTCCTCGACATGGTCCAGGCACGCTCGATCAGAGCAGCGGAAGTGCGTCCCTCAGGCGCGGTCTACGTCCTGCCGGATGAACCCTGGGCTCGGCGCGTATCCGGTGTCTACGCCAATGACCTGGCCAGCACCCAGCCCCAGCGCGCCCATGCCGTGCTGACCCGTTCCTCCCAAGGCTATTACACCGTGAGCGTGCGCGCTCCCATGGTCGATCGGCGCGGCGCCGACCAACTCTGCAAACAATTCGAAACCGGCGGTGGCAGAGCAGCGGCAGCGGGCATCAATATCCTGCCAGAGGCTCGAATTCCGGATTTCATCCATGCTTTTTTCCTGGCCTATCCAATTTCCAGGAGGGGTTAACCCGTGCCTATCAAGACTTCCTGGCCTTCCAGGTGAAATCTATGTAATGGTTATGAACAAGTCCGCGCCCAAACATGTTCAAACACCGCTTGGCCGCGCACCTTAGCTTTTCGAACTGATTGCCACGCGAACCCTATGCTGATCCGTGCCCGCGCTCCCCTTCGACTCGGTCTTGCCGGTGGCGGTACCGATGTCTCCCCCTATTGCGACCAGTTCGGTGGTCTGGTGCTCAATGCCACCATCGACAAGTACGCTTATTCCATCATCCAGCCTGACGAAGGCGGGTCCAAGG
>CAZEOR010000272.1:0-4611 GCA_964513695.1 uncultured Thiobacillus sp. | reverse complement strand
GGCCTGCCCATCCCCATGGACGCGGAAGGCGCCGAGTACATGGTCATGCTGTCCTCCATGGAGATCATCAACTTCCCGGAATACCTGGGCGCGATCGCCAAGATCATGAATCAGGCCGGCAAGACCTGGACCTTGTGCTCCACCGCCTTCGAGGCTACCAACGCCGGCATGCAGATCGGCAACGCGGACCTGGCCAAACTGCTGGTGTCCCGTATCGTCGACGGCGCCGAGCGGCTGAAGGTCAAGACCGTGATCAGCCCGGAATGTGGCCACGCCTACACCGCGCTGCGTTGGGAAGGTGCCAATCTGATCGGCCGACCGTTCACGTTCAAGGTGCAGCACATCATCGAAGTGCTGGGCGAGTTCCAGGAACAGGGCCTGCTCAAGACGGAAGGTTTCGAAACCGACAAGCTGACTTTCCACGATCCATGCCAGTTGGCCCGTCGTGGTGGCGTCATCAAGCAGCAGCGCAATCTGATGAATCAGATTTCGAAGAACTTCGTTGAAATGCCCGATGCCGGCTTCATGAACTGGTGTTGCGGCGGCGGCGGCGGCGCGTCCGCCATCGAGGAAGGCGAGGAACTGCGGATCGAGGCCTTCAAGAAGAAAAAATCCCAACTGGAAGCAGTCAAGCCGGATCGATTGGTCACCGCCTGCGCCAACTGCCGCATCGTGCTGGAAGAAGGTCTGGAGCACTACCAGATGGATATCCCCGTGGTCGGTCTGACCGAGATGATCGCCGAGCACATTCCGGAAAAAGGAGCCTGAGCCATGGCAATTTCCAATGACAAGGACTTCAAGGCGTCCCTGGCCGGTCTTACCACCGCCCAGCAGCGCCAAGTGGCCGCCCGCTTCGTACAGCGGGTGTTCGACCTCAGCAAGGATGTGCGCGTCAGAGCCGCTCTGGACGTGGCCGGACGCGCCGACATCTCCGACGCCGAACTGTCCGTGGTCTCACAGGCCGCCAACACCGCCCGGGTGGAAAGCTTCACCCAGTGCGGCAAGGAAACCGACTGGAGCGCCCAGGCCGGTCTCTTCGTCGCCAAGGGGGCGGTGGCCTGTGTCGGCTCGCCCGCCCCAGGCAGCAATTTGGCCTGGGACGCTGCCATGCAAGCGCGCATGGCACGGACCTGCCAGACCGTCGCAACCGGCGAGGGCACCGAGAACCGCGAAGCCGAGGAGCAGTACCGCATCCTCGAAGCATTCTTGAATCAGTAAGGAAAAACGGCCATGACAACAGCACAACGCATCGTCGTTGACCCCATCACCCGCATCGAGGGCCACCTGCGTATCGAGGCGGAAACGGACGAAACCGGCAAGATCATCCGGGCGTCTTCCGCCGGCACCATGGTGCGCGGCATTGAAATCATCCTGCGCGGCCGCGATCCCCGCGATGCCTGGGCCTTTGCCCAGCGCATCTGCGGCGTATGCACCCTGGTGCATGGCATGGCGTCCATCCGCTCGGTGGAAGATGCGATCCATCGCGCCATTCCCAGTTACAGCATTCCGCAGAATGCGGAAATCATTCGCAACCTGATGATCGCGGCCCAGTACGTGCACGACCATGTCATGCACTTCTACCATCTGCACGCCCTGGACTGGGTGGACGTGGTTTCGGCGCTGAAAGCCGATCCCAAGGCCACATCGGCCCTGGCCCAGAGCATCAGCAGCTACCCGAAATCCTCTCCCGGCTACTTCGCCGACGTGCAGAAGCGGGTCAAGACTTTCGTCGAGCAGGGTCAGTTAGGTATTTTCGCGAATGGCTACTGGGGCCACCCGGCTTACAAGTTGCCGCCCGAAGCCAACCTGATGGCCGTGGCCCACTATCTCGAGGCCTTGGCCTGGCAGCGCGACGTAGTCAAGCTTCACGCCATCTTCGGCGGTAAGAACCCCCATCCCAACTTCGTGGTGGGCGGCACTCCGGCGGCGATTTCCGTGCAGACATCCGGTGGACAGGGGCAAGGTCCCATGCATCGTGGTGGCCAGGACGCCACGGCGGTCAATATGGTCGGTCTGCAAACCGTGCAGAACGTCATCAAGCAGATGCGTGACTTCGTGGATCAGGTCTATGTGCCCGACCTGCTGGCCATCGCTTCCTTCTATAAGGACTGGGGTGGCATCGGCAGTTCCGGTGGCAATTACCTGTCCTTCGGCGACCTGCCGTCCAAGGATATCTGGACGCCGGAATCCTTCCTGATCCCGCGTGGCGTCATCCTGGATGGCGACATCAGCAAGGTCCATCCCATCAACCTGGACGACGACAACGAGATCCAGGAATTCGTCAACCACGCCTGGTACAAATACAAGGACGGTGACGACAAAGGGCTGCACCCCTGGAAGGGCGAGACCGAATTCAATTACACCGGACCCAAGCCGCCCTACGAGCATCTGGACGTGGACAAGAAATACTCCTGGCTCAAGTCGCCGCGCTGGAAAGGCAAGCCCATGGAAGTGGGGCCTTTGTCCCGTGTCCTGCTCATGTATGCCACGGGTCACAAACAGACCAAGGAATTGGTGGACTACACCCTCAAGACCCTGGATGTGCCTGTCACCGCACTTTTCTCCACCCTGGGCCGCACCGCCGCCCGCGGACTGGAAAGCAAGATCCTCGCGGATGCCATGCAGGGCATGTTCGACAAGCTCATGGCCAACATCAAGGCTGGTGACGTCAAGACCTTCAACGACCAGTATTGGGACCCGTCCACCTGGCCGAAGTCCATGAAGGGCGTGGGCCTCATGGAAGCCCCGCGTGGCGGCCTGTCCCACTGGATCGTCATCGAGGACGGCAAGATCGACAACTACCAGGCCATCGTGCCCAGCACCTGGAACGCCGGTCCGCGCGACACCCAGGGACAATCCGGCCCCTACGAGGCATCTTTGCAGCATAACCATGTGATGCACGATCCCAAGCAGCCCATCGAGATCCTGCGCACCATCCACAGTTACGACCCCTGCATCGCCTGTGCCGTGCACGTGACCGATCCGGATGGTGAGGAACTGGTTCAGGTGAAGGTGAAGTAGGGCGCCACGCATTACCACCTTCGCCTTCCCGGAAGGGGATGTGTAAGGAGGTGTGATATGAGAGTTGAAAGAATAGAAGCTGTAATGAAGGTCTACGGTTGGGGCGGGTGGAAGATGCCCATCTTCCACCCGAACGATCCCGAGTATTGCGAATACGGGTGCCCGGTTTGCACTCGCGCGAGGAATGGCATTCCCTGGGCTATTGCCGTCCAGAAGGCCGAATTGGCCCTGACTCTGGGTGGCTGTCCCTGGGGCCGGGCACGCCGTCGCAAATACGGAGTCACTCCCGACCAACCCCGACCCACTGATACCCCAATGACCCCCTGAAGGGTCGAGAAGAAAATGGACGATCCGCTCAAACGTTTATTGGAAGCCGAAGCCCGCGCGCAAAGCATCATCGATGCGGCCAGCATTGAACGCCAACGCCTATTGGACGAAGCGCTGGCCGCCGCGCGCGAGGCCGAGGTGCGCTTTGAAGCCAGTCGCGTGGAATTGCGCTCCCCCTTCCTCAAAGAGGCGAACAGCCGCGCCGACCAGTCCGTGGCCGAGTTGGCCCGCAAATACGAGGAGCGTCAGCGCAATCTGCGCGATATGGCCTCCAAGCATGAACAGGAGGCGGTCGACGCCGCGCTGAACCTGCTGCTCGATCCGACCCTTTGATGTGGTCATTTGACCGGTTTCTTTTCAGGGTAATGTCGTGTCAGCCTATCTGAACACCCGCGTCAGTTTGTATTCCGGCCGCCTCTGGCAGCCCATGGACTTCGACGCCGTCCTCAAGACCCCCGATGAGGAAATGGCGAATGCATTGGGCAGCCGGGGGTTGCCGCAACTCGCAGCCGGTTTCGACAGCGACGATGATCGCTCCCTGGAACAGCGCATCATTGCTGAAGTGCTGGATGAGACACGGGTTTTGATCCGCCCCCTCACTGGTGCTGCGCGCAACTTCCTGATCTATTGGACGGAGCGCTTCGAGGTCACCAATGTCAAGACACTCTTGCGCGGCAAAATGACCGGGGAACGTCCCGCTGCTCTGATCAACCGGCTCACACCCATGGGCGCCTTCGGTCGTCTGGACGTGCAGGATCTGGTCCATGCCGAGGACGTCAGCGAACTGCTGCGCCGTCTGGAAGCCGGTCCCTATGCAGGTATCGTGCGCCACGCCCGGCGCGCGTTCGAGGAAAGTCATGACCCGTTTATCCTCGATGCCGCCCTGGACCGGGGCTATTACGAAGGTCTGGCCCATCGCGCCCAGCCCCTGGAGAATGAAGCGGGAGCTTCGTTCCGGCGCCTGATGGGCGGGCTCATCGACCGAATCAATCTGGTATGGATGTTGCGTTACCGGTTCAACTACAACCTGCCACCG
This sequence comes from uncultured Thiobacillus sp., assembly GCA_964513695.1. Taxonomy (GTDB): domain Bacteria; phylum Pseudomonadota; class Gammaproteobacteria; order Burkholderiales; family Thiobacillaceae; genus PFJX01. Next base: position 227 of record CAZEOR010000272.1, on the reverse strand, counting down.
GCCCAGGTCTACTTCCTGCTTGTGTCATCCCATTACAGCCTGCCTTCCACTCGGCTGCGTGAATTGGCCGCGCTTGGCACGCTGGAAGCGATCCTCGCGGCCCTGCCGGAACCTCTGCGGGGCAATTTACAGGGTGCCCAGGATATTCCAGGTGTTTTTGCCCGCATGGAAAACTCTGCATCCGAGACAGCCGCCAAGGTGCTGCATTCCGGCGCGCCCGCCATTTC
>CAZEOR010000271.1:0-4626 GCA_964513695.1 uncultured Thiobacillus sp. | reverse complement strand
CCGTCTTTGGCATCGCTTGGGCCACCGCAGTCGCCACCGCAGTCGCCGCCGCAGCCCCGCCGAAGGCCTGCGAGGCCGAAGCCACCGTCGGCGTTACCCGATAAAGAGGATTCTCGGGATCAATGGAACGTCCCATCTCGGCAGCACGTTGCCACACGGGGGTATTTTGCCCACCAAGACCAGCGTACAACTCGCTGGCGGTGGTCTCAAAAGCCATGGTGTCCTTGCGCGAAGCGTAGATCTCCAGCAGTTTCAGGGCAATTTCATGCCGGCTCGGATCCTTGCCCAAAGCTTCCTTCAGGATCTCCTCAGCCTGCGCGTCCCGACCGTAGGCCATGTACACCTCAGCCTCGGCAATGGGATCAACCTCATGACTGTCAATGGCACCCATGCCCAGTCGACTGAAGTCTGTCAGCAGCATGCTGCCTTCTGTGGAGGCACCCGCAACGGGCGCGGCACCGCCGGCCGGGGCATTGAATACGGCGTTATTCTTGAACTCGCCGCCGGTCATGATGCTGTCTTCGAACTTGGTCAATCCCTGCCGGCGCCGGCTGCCGACCATCATCATCCAGAGCAGCGCCGACAGGAGCACGGCTGCCACCACACCGCCGATATACAAGGGATTGCCTATGAACGTGGAAATCCAACTGGAACCTGGTTCCGGTGCGGGTACCGGCGCAGCCACAGGAGCTGGCTTGGGCTGGAGCACAGGTGCCGGAGCGGGTGTGGGCGCAGGTGTGGGCGGCACCTGGACCTTGGGCGGCTGAGCGGGAGGAGTCGGTGTTGCGGCGGGAGTCGGCGGCGCTTTGGCTGCTTCCTGGGCTTTGAGCTCCAACAACTTCTGCATATCCCGTACAGTGCGTTCCAATTGACCGACACGATCCTGGGCTTCCTGCAGGGCACGGCTCTTGGCCGCCACCTCCTCTTCAAGACCATGGAGTCGCTCCTGGGTCTTGGCATCCGTTTTTCCGGCGGCGGCGCCTGGTTCTCCTTTGGACAGCTTGAGCACGTCCTTAGGTGCCGCAGGAGCGGGAGCGGGTTTTTCCTCAGTCTTGGGAGTGATCTTACCGGCAGTGGTTTTCTCTTCCGCCTGAGGTACAGCTTGCGCCATCTCCGCCAATTTTTTGCGATAGGCATGCCAATCGACAGCATGTCCCTGCACGGTACGGGCGGCATCTTTGGAGGAATTGGCCTTGGCTGTTTCGGCATCGGGCACGTTGAGTACCTGACCGCGTTTCAGCCGGTTCATGTTCTCGCCGTAGAAAGCCTCTTTGTTGGCCTGATACAGCCCAACCATCATCTGTTCAAGGCTGATTTCCGAGGATTTCACCTTGCCGGCAATTGCCCGCAAGGTTTCGCCCGACTTGACCGGACCATAACGCTTGGGCGCGCTGGGAGCAGGGGCCGCTTGCGGCGCAGGTTTGGTCTTCTGCGGTTCAGTAACGGGAGGAGGGACGGGCTTGGCCTCACCATTACGGCCGGATTCCGGCACGACAACAGGTTTGACCGGCTCGACCGGCTTCGAATCGGGGGAGGGATCGAGCAGGATGGTGTATTCGCGGATGAGGCGTCCTGAACTCCAGTTGAGCTCAATCAGCAGGTCCAGGAAAGGATCGGGCACACCGGATGTCGAGGTGATCCGGACCACCGGCTGCCCATTCGCGCGCTGATCCACAGCGAAACGTAGACTGCCGAGGGCTTCCACACGGTCGATACGAGCCTGTTTGAAGGCATCGGGGCCGGCGAGCCTGGCCGTGATATCGGCCAATTCATCCTTGTTGACGGAAAGCAGTTCGATCTCGGCCTTAAGCGGTTGCCCCAAGGCGGATTGAACCGTGAGCTTGCCCAGGCCAGCGGCATCGACAGACCCCGATGCCAGCAGTAATGCCCACACCAACCCACTGATTTTAATGGACTTATTCATCGCTTCGCCTTTTTTGACCTCAAACCTGCGCAGGAAAGGTACATGTCCTGACTCCCTACCAGCCTGATTTCCTGAAACTTCTCATGGAGTTAGGCGCACTATCTGAAGGAATTCTTACGTTAGCATTGAACTTGCGGGCTTATCAATCCAATTTTCCACAGCAGCTACCATTTGCGCGGCTTCCATCTGGATCGGATCGAAGACCAACCAGAGTCTGGCAAGGGTGCCATCGACCCGGATCCGGCTTACAAAAACCGCTTCACTGCCCTGGGCATCGGTGGCTGGCGTAGGTACGCCGGCGGGTAATTCCGCCTCCATCAGGGTGATTCCATCCCTGTGAACGAAGGCTTCGCGCAAAGCCTGGATATCCATTTCTGTTTGCGTCCGGGCATGCAGGGCCACGGCACAACCGAAAAAGAGCGGTGCCCAGACCACGCTGTATGCGGCGTCGGCTCCGTTCGCCAACCTGGCGGTCGTCTCGGCCAAAAAACTCTCGTAGGTAGGCGCATCGCCCACAGAACTGTGGGGAACCAGGTTGAAGGCAATCTGGAGCGGAAAAACTTCGGGCTCCGCGCTTTCCATATTGAACAGGCCCCGGGACTGATTGGCCAACTCTTCCACACCATCCTGGCCGGCAACTGCCGCGGGCAAGGCGACGAAGGCATCGACGGAGGCAAGTCTGCCGCCGAGTGCGGCCAGGGTTTTCAGCACACGGGACACTGCTACCGCAGGGGCGGGATCGATCTCTTCCAGCGTCATCACCGGCATGGTGGGACGCCTGAAGCGGATTTCCCGCAACACCCGCATGGCGGCGGGCGTACGGCTCGTCACCAACAAAGCCTGAGCCTGGGAGTAATCAAACTCGTCCGCATGTTCGCAGGGCCAATCCTGACCACGAAAAACGACGCTGGCATCCGGATCGCGCAGGGTCAGGGGATACAGACGCCCAATCGGAATCTCGCGGTCGTCCAGTAATTGGAGGACTGCGCCGCCTAGGGGATCGTCCGCCCCCAATACGGCCAGATCGAACTGGGAGGCGGCAGTGGATCGGAGGCTGGTAACCGGACGGGAAGCCAAACTCAGGCTTCCAGCAGGATGCGCAGCATGCGGCGCAGGGGCTCGGCGGCGCCCCAGAGCAACTGGTCGCCCACGGTGAAGGCGGTCAGGTATTGGGGGCCCATGTTGAGTTTGCGCATGCGGCCCACCGGCACGGTCAGGGTGCCGGTGACGGCGGCGGGGGTGAGCTGCTCCATGGTGATCTGGCGGTCGTTGGGCACCACTTTCACCCATTCGTTATGGGCGGCGATGAGGCCGTGGATCTCGTCCAGGGGCACGTCCCTGGTCATCTTGATGGTCAGGGCCTGGGAATGGCAGCGCATGGCGCCCACCCGGACGCAGAGGCCGTCGATGGGTATCTGGTTATCGGAACGGCCGAGGATCTTGTTGGCTTCCACCTGGGCCTTCCATTCCTCCTTGGACTGGCCGGACTCCAGGGCCACGTCGATCCAGGGGATGAGGTTGCCGGCCAGGGGCACGGGCCAGGCATCCAGGGGATAGCGATCGGAGCGGATGAAATCGGCCACCTTCTTGTCGATCTCCAGGATGGCGGAAGCCGGGTCGCCCACCAGGCCGGCCACTTCAGCGTGGACGGCGCCCATCTGTTTGATCAGCTCGCGCATGTTGCGGGCGCCGGCGCCGGAGGCGGCCTGATAGGTCATGGGGGATATCCACTCGATCAGGCCGGCGTCGAACAGGCCGCCGATGGCCATGAGCATGAGGGAAACCGTGCAGTTGCCGCCCACGTAGGTCTTCACGCCGGAGGCCAGACCGTTTTTGATCACGTCCTTGTTGACCGGGTCGAGGATGATGATGGCCTCGTCCTTCATGCGCAGGGCGGAGGCGGCGTCGATCCAGTAGCCGTTCCAGCCGGTGGCGCGCAGCTTCGGATACACCTCCTTGGTGTAATCGCCGCCCTGGGCGGTGATGATCACGTCCATGGCCTTCAGTTCGTCAATGCTGTTGGCATCCTTGAGCGGCGGTACGTCCTTGCCGATGTCCGGCCCCTTGCCGCCCACGTTGGAGGTGGTGAAGAACACCGGATCGATCAGATCGAAATCCCGTTCTTCCTTCATGCGGCCCATGAGCACCGAGCCCACCATGCCGCGCCAACCGATCAGACCTACTCGCTTCATTTTTTAGTTCCTTGGAAAGGCGGGAAAAGGGAAAAGGGAAAAGGGAAACGTAAAGTCCGGACCGCAGCCCGAGTGGCGGTTTTCACGTTTCCCTTTTCCCGTTTCCCTTTTCCCAGAATCAATCACATCGCCGCCACGACGGCATCGCCCATCTGGCTGCACGACACCCGCTGACAGCCTTCCGTCCAGATGTCGCCGGTGCGATAGCCCTGGGCGATCACCTTCTTCACCGCGTTGTCGATGCGGTCGGCCGTGGCCTGGTCGCCGAATGTGTACTTGAACATCATGGACACGGACAGGATGGTGGCCAGGGGATTGGCCAGGTTCTTGCCGGCGATGTCCGGGGCAGAGCCGTGGATGGGCTCGTACATGCCCTTGTTGTTCTCGTCCAGGGAGGCCGAGGGCAGCATGCCGATGGAGCCGGACAGCATGGAAGCCTCGTCGGACAGGATGTCGCCGAACATGTTGCCAGTGACCATCACGTCGAATTGCTTGGGCGCCTTGACCAGT
>CAZEOR010000270.1:0-4672 GCA_964513695.1 uncultured Thiobacillus sp. | reverse complement strand
AAGGCCATGGCGGTGAGGTTGCTGGGGAAGCTGCGGACCGTGACGTTGTAGTCCTGGACCGCCTTGATGTAGCGGTTGCGGGCCACGGTGATGCGGTTCTCGGTGCCTTCTAGCTGGGCCTGGAGGTCGCGGAAGCCGGCATCCGCCTTGAGTTGGGGATAGTTCTCGGACACCACCAGCAGGCGGGACAAGGCGCTGGATAGCTCGCCCTGGGCGGCCTGGAATTTCTCCAGGGCGGCGGGATCGTTGACCAGTTCCGGCGTGGCGGCGATCTGACCGACCCTGGCGCGGGCGGCGGTCACCTCGGTAAGCACCTTGGCCTCGTGGGCGGCGTAGCCCTTCACCGTGTTCACCAGATTGGGCACCAGATCGGCGCGGCGCTGATACTGATTGAGCACTTCCGACCAGCCCGCCTTGATGGCTTCGTCCTGGGATTGCAGGGTGTTGTAGCCACAGCCGGACAGGCTGAAAGCGAACATCAGGACGGCGAAGACGGATAGCAGTTTGCGCATGGGTTCCTCCTTGGGGATTCAAGTTCGAATATCAGGCTGGCGCGTTGGTTTTCAAGCTTTGCATGGTTTGCCGGGCCAGAACCAGGTCTTCCCAGGTCTTGGCCTTGTCCGCCGGATTTCGCAGCAGATAGGCCGGATGATAGGTCACCACCATGGGCACGCCCCGATATTGGTGGACGTGGCCGCGCAGCTTGCCGATGGGGGTGTCGGTGACCAGCAGGGTCTGGGCGGCAATGCGGCCGAGCACGACGATGAGCTTCGGCCGGATCAAATCGATCTGGCGTTCCAGGTAAGGCAGGCAGGCCTCCACTTCATCCGACTTCGGGTCGCGATTGCCGGGCGGACGCGACTTGAGAATGTTGGCGATGTAGACGTTGCGGCCCCGTTGCAGGCTAATACCCGCCATCATGGCATCCAGCAGCTTGCCGGCCTGCCCGACGAAGGGCTCGCCCAAGCGGTCCTCGTCGGCGCCGGGCGCCTCGCCGATGAACAGCCACTCGGCATGCGGATCGCCGACGCCGGGCACGCCCAGGGTGCGGGATGCGGAAAGCGCGCAGCGGGTGCAGGACTTCACCGCCGCGCGCAGGGAGTCCCAATCCAGACCGGCGAGAGAAGGAAGCGGGGTGGCTTGCGCCTGCGGCAAGGCGGGCTCTCCCGAACCTTGAGAAGCTGCCTGGGTCGACTTCCCGGCTTCCGGCTCCGCGGCCGGTTCGGCGCGAAGGCGCCAGACTGGCCACAGACCAAGCGCCTTGAGCCGATCCTGGCGTCCAAGGTTCATAGATCCAGCCTCATGACGATGGCGTCTTCATGGCCCTGGTCGGCAGGGTAGTATCCCTTGCGCAGGCCGATGGTCTCGAAGCCGAGTCGTTTGTAAAGCCCGAGGGCCGCCGTATTGGAAGGTCGGACTTCCAGATAGAGGAACTGAGTGCCGTGATCCCGCGCGGTCTCGATCAGATGCTCCATGATCAAGCGGCCGAACCCCCGCCCCTGCCAGCTTGGCGATACGCAGCAGTTGAGGACATGGCCTTCGCCCACCGCCATCATCAGAATCCAGTAGCCGGTCAATTGACCTTCGCTTTCAGCCACCCAGCAGGAATAACCAGAGTCCAGGCAGTCCCGGAAGTTGCCCAAAGTCCAGGGATACGGGTAGGCCGCCCGCTCGATACGGATCAGGTCGTCCAGATCCGTCGCGGCCATGGGACGGAAATCGAACTCCAGAGGCTTGAGGACGGCGCTCATCGTTCGCAGATCTTCAACGCGATCTTGTCGCGAATATAGAGGGGCTCGGCCGCTTCGGCCGGCAAACCTTCGCCGCGGGCGAAGCGGGGCGCGGCTAGACGGGCAATGGCACGAGCATGGGGAATGACGGTGCCGTCCACGCGGTCCACGTTGTCCGCAAGACGCTCGGCCAAGGCGGGATAGGCGGCGAAACCGGAACCCACCCCCAGGTATCCGTCCGTGTCCGGAATCGGTGCGGCGGCCGGCGGGCAAACCACCGGCCCGGCCAGAGTGCGCCAGCCTTCCTCGTTCCGTTGATACAAACCGGCATAGATCTCGTTCATGCGGGCATCCAGACAGGCTGCCACCTTTGTCGCGCCATGGATCTCCCCAGCCTCCTCGGCCAGGGCCTCCAGAGTGGAGACACCCAAGACCCGCAGATCGGCACCCAGGGCCAAGCCCTGGGCGACACCGCAGGCAATGCGCAAACCGGTGAAGGAACCCGGCCCCATGCCATAGGCCAGCCCATCGAGATCGCGTAGCCCGAGACCCGCTTCGGCCAGCAGTTCCATGACCATAGGCACCAGCAGATCAGAATGTTTCTGCCCGGCATGGATCTGGCGGAATACGCAACTGCCCTCCAGCCAGAGGGCAGCGGTGCACCATTCGGTTGCGGTGTCGAAGGCGAGGAATTTCAAGTTTAGGGTGAACGACGGAAGCGGAAATCGCATTCTACCGGAGCCGCCCCGCGGGATGACTCAAGGGGAAGCCTCCGAGGGTCCGGGTTCCATGACATACAACTCCATCAACACCCGCTTCCAGGGATCCCTGCTTTTCTGAAGGTGGAGAATCCGCGCCTCCACCACGACGCCCCGATCCATCAAGCGGGCCAGATCGACGTTATCGGCGCGGGGGGCATAGCCGATCTGCACGCCCTTCCACTCCACGCGCACAGCCCTGGAATCAAAAGGGTTTGCGGACTCGCGATAGAGCGCCAAGGGATGTCCCACCGCCATCAGGGGAAACAAAGCGCGGCCGGCATAATGTTGAAATCCGGCCAGTGGGGAAGTTTGCAGAATGATCCGGGAATCCGTGGAAATCGGGTTCAGTCCATCGCCGCCATTGGCTGAAAGTGACAAGAGGGCCACGAAACAGACTGTCCAGCGCATCAAGTTCTCCGACGAATTCAGCAGGAATCGGAGAGACAAGCCGCCTTCTTTTCCTCACCCTTCGAGGGCTTGTCGGAAACCTCAGCGGGCTCAAGCCCGATTCGGGCAATCAGTTTGTCTTTGTATTTGCGCCAAGCTTCCATGATTTCGTCCAAGCTGGCCTCACCATCCTCATCCAGATCCACCAGATGGAAATATCGGGCCAGCTTGGGCGCGGCATTCGCGAATTCCCGTCGGTTAAGACTGCCGCTCTCGTCCACATCAGCGTCGACGAATCGTTTCATCGGGGAAGACTGCAAGGTCGGCAGCAAGGACTGATCCACCTCTCCTGCCACGGCCTTTCCACCGATCGCGCAACCCATCACCCCAATCCAGCAACTCAGGCGAATCATCTAAACCTCCTGAAGAATGCCTTACAACCCCATGATATTGCTAACAATACAATTCAAGAATAGACCTAAATTGGCAATTCAGGGGCACAAGTATTCTAGGGCTTGCCCGGACTCGCGCCGGGACCTCCCTTGGGTCCGGGAGGATTTTCCCAATTCGTGCCAGGACCACCACTCGGACCGGGAGGGTTATTGCCCCGATCGAAGCGCTGCTTCATGCGTTTCTGGCACTGCTGCTGGAAGAATGCCTGGCGTTGTTCCGGCGTCATGGCTTTGAGTTTGGCCCTCTGATCGTCAGTCAGGCGACGATGGGGCCGTTCCTGACCGGCTCCGCGTCCGCCAGCAGGGCCAGGAGGATTGACCCAATTGGTTCCCGGGCCACCTGCCGGGCCGGGCGGGTTGTCATTCGCGGCAAAGACCGGCAACGCCGCAGGGATGGAAACCGCGGCCACCAATATCGCAAGTAATAATTCACGAGCTTTCATGACTATCTCCTTTTTGGGAAAGCGCATTCATCACGCGCAATCTCAGCTTAGGGAGTGCTTGTTAGTCACTGGTTGTGAGAGTGAAACCGGATGTAACAGGATGTTTCCATCCTGAATACTCACCCCAGGAAACAGTCAATCGAGGCTTTCCTGCAATGAACCCGGATTGCTCAGGAATGCCCTCGCCTCCTCCAGATTCCGGCTGCGCCGCATGGGCGGCAGCGATTGCCAGATACGCCGCCCGTAGGGCTTCTCCACCAAGCGCGGGTCGCAGATCATCAAGACACCCCGGTCCGTCTCGCGCCGGATCAGGCGCCCAGCACCCTGCTTGAGGCTGATGACCGCATGAGGCAACTGATAGTCGTAGAACGGGTTCTTGCCTGCTCGCTTGAGCGCATCCACACGGGCGGCAAGGACCGGGTCGTCCGGCGGCTGGAAGGGCAGCCGGTCGATAACCACCAGGGACAGGGCCTCCCCGGCCACATCGACGCCTTCCCAGAAACTCTGGCTGCCTAAGAGCACTGCGTTGCCTAGGACGCGGAATTCATCGAGCAGCTCGCTTCGGCTTTTCTCGCCCTGAAGCAGGATCGGATAGTTAACGCCAGTCTCCGCCATGCGAGTTGTCAGGATACGGTGAGCCTCATTCATGGCGCGCAAGGAGGTGAACAGCAGGAAGGCGCGCCCACCGCTGGCTTCCAGCAGCGGCCAGGCAGCCTCCACCACGGCTTCGGTATAACCCGGCGTGTTGGGATCGGGCATGGAATCCGGAACGTAAAGCATGGCTTGGTTGGGATAGTCGAAAGGGCTGTCCCAGACTGCCGTGGAAGCGCCTACATCCAACCCGTCCAGGCCGATCTCGTGCAGGTAGTGGGAGAAGTCGCCCCGCACCGACAGGGTGG
>CAZEOR010000269.1:0-4674 GCA_964513695.1 uncultured Thiobacillus sp. | reverse complement strand
CATCGAAGTGGTGGCCCTGCGCCTGCCTGACTGCAACGAGGGCATGAGCGTCAAGAACATCCCGCTCAAGGCCGAGATCACCCTGTTCAAGGCCCCTGAGGAGTATGCGGAACCCATCTTCATCGTGCGCATGGACAAACGCCATTTCGCGGTCAGCACCCAGTCCTGCCGGGTTCAGGAATTCAAGGAAATCCCGCCGGACCTGGGTTCGAAGCTGGGCAGCTTCAAGGAAAAGGACGGCAAGTTCGCTTTCGCGCCGGAAGGAACCTGATTGACCGCCATGCGTTACGCAGACTTGCGCGATTTCTTATCCCAGCTTGAGACGCGGGGCGAACTCAAGCGCATCCGCGCCGAGGTGGACCCCCATCTGGAAATGACCGAGATCGGCGACCGTGTGCTGCGCGCCGGCGGGCCGGCCCTGCTGTTCGAGAAACCCAAGGGCAGTGACATTCCCGTGCTGGCCAACCTGTTCGGCACGGTCAAGCGGGTGGCCCTGGGCATGGGCGAGGAAGACCCGGCCAAACTGCGCGAGATCGGCAAGCTGCTGGCCTACCTGAAGGAACCGGAACCGCCGCGCGGCCTCAAGGACGCCTGGGACAAGTGGCCGGTGCTGAAGCAGGTGCTCAACATGAGCCCGAAGGAAGTGCGCTCCCCCGCCTGCCAGGAGGCGGTGTGGGAAGGCAAGGACGTGGACCTGTCCCGTCTGCCCATCCAGACCTGCTGGCCCGGCGACGTGGCGCCGCTGCTGACCTGGGGCCTGGTTGTGACCCGGGGGCCCCACAAGCCGCGGCAGAACCTGGGCATCTACCGGCAGCAGGTCTTAGTTGACACCCCTCGCCCCAACAAACTCATCATGCGCTGGCTGGCCCATCGCGGCGGCGCCCTGGACTTCCGCGAGTTCCAGGCGGCGAATCCGGGCCAGCCTTTCCCGGTCTGCGTGGCCATCGGCGCCGACCCGGCCACCATCCTGGGGGCGGTGACGCCGGTGCCGGACAGCCTGTCCGAATACCAGTTCGCCGGCCTGCTGCGCGGCGCCAAGACAGAGGTAGCCAAGGCCATCGGTTCCGACTTGCAGGTGCCGGCCAGCGCCGAGATCGTGCTGGAGGGCGTCATCCACCCGGGTGAGATGGCTTTAGAAGGCCCCTACGGCGACCACACCGGCTACTACAACGAGCAGGAAACCTTCCCCGTGTTCACGGTGGAGCGCATCACCCTGCGCCGGGACGCCATCTACCACTCCACCTACACCGGCAAGCCGCCGGACGAGCCGGCCATCCTGGGCGTGGCGCTGAACGAGGTGTTCGTGCCGCTGTTGCAGAAGCAGTTTCCCGAGATCGTCGACTTCTATCTGCCGCCGGAAGGCTGTTCCTACCGCATGGCGGTGGTGAGCATGAAGAAGCAGTACCCGGGCCACGCCAAGCGGGTGATGTTCGGCATCTGGAGCTTCCTGCGCCAGTTCATGTACACCAAGTTCATCATCGTCACCGACGACGACGTGGACGTGCGCGACTGGAAGGAAGTCATCTGGGCGATGACCACCCGGGTCGATCCGGCGCGGGACACGCTCTTGGTGGAAAATACGCCCATCGACTATCTGGATTTCGCCAGCCCGGTGTCCGGCCTGGGCTCCAAGATGGGCATCGACGCCACCAACAAGTGGCCCGGCGAGACCCAGCGGGAATGGGGCACGCCCATCCACATGTCGGATGAAGTGAAACGCCGGGTGGATGCCCTCTGGCCCGCCCTCGGCCTAAGTTGAAGCCGCCATGAAAAACGAATACAAAAACCTTGTTCCCCTCAACGGTCTCTCGGAAGAGGCCCTCTGCCAAGCAGTCGGCCAGGCGAGGGAAACACATATCGAACGTGGACAGAATCTGTTCAAGCGCGGCGATAGCGACGATCTCAGCTATTACCTCCTGCAAGGCGAAATCGCCCTGCAGGCGGGTGACGGCTCGGCGCCTTTGATCATTCGTTCTGGCAGCGAAGCGGCGCGGCATCCCCTGGCGCGCTTGAAACCCCGTTTGTATACCGGCGAAGCACTGACCGAATGCGTCCTCGCGTGCTTCTCCGACTCGGCCCTGGAAGGCTTGGTGGCACAGGATCAGGCGACCTCTTACGAAGTGACCGAGTTCGAGGGCGATGATCCCAGCTGGATGTTCGATCTGCTGGGAAATCCCATTTTTTCCCGGGTGCCGCCCGGGAATCTGCACATCCTGTTCAGCCGCTTCGATCCTCTGCCGGTCAGCGCCGGCCAAGTGGTGATCCACCAAGGCGACGCGGGCGACTACTACTACCTGATCCGCGAGGGCAAAGCCCAGGTCAGCCGCTCGGTCTCCCCGGATAAGCAGGTCAAGCTTGCGGTGATCGAACCCGGACAGGGGTTCGGCGAAGAGGCACTGATCTCCGGCGACCCGCGCAACGCGACTGTCACCATGCTTACCGACGGCTTGCTCATGCGTCTGGCCGCTGGCGATTTCACCGCCCAGCTCAAGGAACCCCTGGTGCATCAGGTGGATGCCGCCGAGGCAGCGGCTCTGGTGCGGGACAAGGGCGCCCAGCTCATTGACGTCCGCATGGAAGACGAGTTCAAGCACGGCAGCCTGAAAGGCGCCATCAATATCCCGCTCTATCTGCTCCGTATCAAGGCCAACACCCTGGCAAGAGACAGGATTCACATCCTGTTCTGCCAGACCGGCAAGCGCGGCGGTACGGCGGCCTTCCTGCTGGCCCAGCGCGGATTCGACGTGCGCGTCCTGCGTGGCGGTCTTGGCGCCCTGGCCAAACCCGCGACACCATGAACGAACGAATTCCGCCCGGAGGCTCGCACTAGCGCCTCCGGGAGACATATTGCGGCCCATGGGTGCAGCGAAACAGGATGAGTATTCCCCGCGCAGCAGACAACCATGGTCGGGTGGGGAGTGGCTTGGCTATTAATTGTTGAATATAATAGTCAGGTATTAACCCAAGGAGAGATGTGATGACCCTGGAACTCATCATCGCGGCACGGGCTGGCGATACCCAGAGCGTGCTTGGCCTGCTTACCGCGGGCGCTGATCCCAACCTTTGCGAAGAATCCGGTGAAACCCCACTGATGGCCGCCGCCAAGGAAGGACATCTGGATGTCGTGAAAGCGCTGATCAGTGCCGGCGCGAATGTGAACGCTGCCGACTCGAATGGCTGGACTGCCCTGTTCAAAGCGGCCTACAACCACGAACTGGATTGCGGCTATGCGCCGGTGGTCAAAGCTTTGGTGGATGCGGGCGCCGAGGTGAACGCGCGCATTTTCTATGGTTTAAGCCCGTTGATGCTGGCTGCGGGCGCCGGCGAGGCAGCGGTTTGCGAAGTATTGCTGAACGCCGGCGCGGACGTGAAAGCCACCAATGATGGCGGTCGCACCGCCCTGGCCATGGCCAAGGAACGTTTCTTCGTGGATGTCATCAACCTGCTTCATGAAGCCGAGGGCTATGTGATGGAAACCGAAGGGGGCGGCAGTTGCGCCAGCACCCGCAAAGGCCCGCCCGGCGATGCCAAAGTCGTGAATTTCATGAAGCGGCCCATGCACTGATCACACCACCCCTGAAAAGCCGAGGGCCGCAAATGCGGCCCTCGGCTTTTCAGGGGTGTCACGGACGCGTCTCCCATCGTCCACTCGAAACTCAGCGCATGAAATCCCAGCCCTCTCCTGCTGGCGCGCTAGACGGGCCGGTCTTCCTTTCCTTGGAATGTATCGGCGCCTTCGGCGCAGGCGCCTGGGGCGGTGGCGGTGGATCAGGCTTGTCCATCTGAGGTGGTGGAGGCGCAGGCGCGGGCTCGTCAACGATAGGCTTGGCGGGCACAGACGCGGGTATTTTCGGCTTCGAGGGAACCGAGGCGGAAGAGACGGGCTTGGCGGATTTGGCCGCTTGAGGTTTAGGCAATGCCGCAGGCGCGGCGGCGACCGGCGGCGTTTGAACCACCGTACCGGCGGGCGGCAGCAGGGCTGCCTTGGGCATATCGCCGGCTGGAGCCTGCGTCTCCGCTTCGAAGGCCGCCAGGCTTTCCACCCAGGTCGGCTCAGGCCTTTCGCTGCCCAATACCAAGCCGCGCAGAGCCGGCTCCATGTCCTTGACGATTTGCACGGCGATGGCACTGGTGAAATGGAAGTCCGCCGCGGCCTCGCCGGGAACGAATACCGTCATGACGCCGAAGAAGCGGCTACCCAGATAAAAAGCGAACGTGGCGGTGCGGTTCATGACCTTGGATTCCAGCACCTGGCCGCTGGCGGAATAGACCTCGAAGCGATGGTCGCCGGTACCGGTCTTGCCGCCGATGGGCAAACTGGTGCCGTCTCCCAGCGGAAAGCTGCCGCGCAGGCGCCGGGCGGTGCCCTGTTCCACGACGTTGAGCAAGGCCTGGCGGACCACCTGGGAGACCTCGCTCTGGAAGATGCGCGTGGCCTCCGGGGGCTGCCGTTTCAGGATGGTGTGATAGGGCGTGCCCTCGGCGAACTCAAGCCCGGTCAGGGTGAGGGGTTGCAGCTTGACGCCGTCGTTGAGGATCACCCCCATCAGTTCGGCCAGGGCCGCCGGCCGGTCGGCGGAGGAGCCGATGGCGGTGGCATAGGAAGGCACCAGACTGCCGAAGGGATAGCCCAGCTTGCGCCAGCGTTTGTGGATCTCCTGGAAGGCCTCGATT
>CAZEOR010000268.1:0-4675 GCA_964513695.1 uncultured Thiobacillus sp. | reverse complement strand
CCAGACCCACGCCCGGCGCCGTTGCCTGGCCTACGCCCTGGACGATCAGGTCGTGTTCGATGCGCGGGCTTGGGCTGGCGCCTGGCGGCCCTATGCCCTACTGGCGGAAGCGGCCCGCGCGAGCGAGGGGTTGAAGCCCGGCCAGCGCTTCCCCGATATCGCTTATCTGGATCCCGCCGGCAGGCCCCGCAAGCTCTCCGACGATCGCGGGCGGGTGCTGGTCCTGCATTTCTGGGGATCCTGGTGTCCGCCCTGCCAGCGGGAAATGCCGGATCTGCAAAAGCTGCATGGCCGCTTGAAGGCCGATTCGAACCTACGCTTCGTGTTCCTGCCCGTGCGCGAGCCCGTGGCCCGCTCGCGGGACTGGTTGAAAGACAAGGGTATCGCCCTGCCCCTGTCCGATGGCGGCCCCGCCGCCGGGAAGGACGGCGCTTTCCTGCTGCACGACGGCCGCAAGATCGGCGACCGGGACATGGCGCGGGTGTTTCCCACGACTTACGTCCTGGACCGCCACGGCCTGGTGCTGTTTGCCCATGTCGGGCCGGTCAGCGACTGGTCCGCCCTGGCGCCTTTGTTGAAGGATGCAGTGGCGGGATCGGGACGGTAGGTGCGGACGACAGGTGGTATGCGACGATCCTGGATAGATGCCCAGGGTGGGGAGATGTGTGAATGGCATGCTATCACCGCGATTCCCGCTGCCGATCGAGTCTGGTTGTCACCATCCATGTTTTGGCGCTCATCGGCCGGTTGAGTTCGACAAGCCCCAAGCAACTGGCCACCGCGAACCGCAACCGGCTAGTATGGCCGTAACCCATGAAATAGCCCGTTCACAGTGTTCCTCATGACACGCCTGGTCCATATGCATTTATGGCGCAACATTCCCAACTTTGCGCCGGCGGTTTTCCCGGCCGGCATCCGCTAACAGTCTTCCAAACCCATGCCCTCCAGTCTCACCGCCTTCCACCGCCTTTTTGCTGTTCTTTTCCTTGGCTTTGCCTCCGGCCTGCCCCTGTCCCTCACCGGTCAGGCCATGCAGGCCTGGCTGACCATCGAGGGGGTGGATATCGCCACCATCGGTTTCCTCGGCCTGGTCGGCATTCCCTACACCTTCAAGTTCCTCTGGGCGCCCTTGATGGACCGTTTCGAGCCGCCCTTCCTGGGCCGGCGCAAGGGTTGGCTGGTGCTCACCCAGCTGGCCATGGCGGCGACCCTGTGGTGGATGGCCAGCCTCTCGCCCAAGGATGCGCCCCTGGCCTTCGCCGGGGTGGCGGTGCTGGTGGCTTTCCTGTCCGCGTCCCAGGACGTGGTGATCGACGCTTACCGCACCGACGTGCTGGCGCCCCACGAGCGGGGCCTCGGCGGCTCCCTGGCGGTGTTCGGCTACCGGGTCGCCATGATCCTGTCCGGCGGCATCGCCCTGATCTGGGCCGAGCAGTGGGGCTGGGGCCGGGTGTACGAGGTGATGGCCTGGATCATGGTCGGCGCCGCCGTGTTCTCTCTGCTCGCCACGCCCCGCGTGAGCGGCGCCTCCAAGCCGCTGGAATCCAATCCGCTGCGCGAACTGCTGGGTTTCCTGGCGCTGCTGGCCGGGGTGCTGGCCGGCGCGTTCCTGAGCCGCTGGGTGCTGATGGCCCTGGGCCTGAATCCGGACGACCCGAACAAATGGATCCGCCTGCTGTTCATCCTGGCCGGCATCGCCTGCGCCCTGCCCTTGGGCGGCTGGGCGGCGAAGAAGGCCGGTTTCGAAACCTTGACCCAGTCCCTGACCAGCTATTTCCGGCAGCCCGGCGCCTGGGCCTTCCTGCTGCTCATCGTGCTGTACAAGCTGTCGGATGCCTTCGCCGGCAGCCTGACCACGCCCTTCCTGATCAAGGGCATGGCCTTCTCGCAAGCCGAGGTGGGCATCGTCAACAAGATCATCGGCATCTGGCTCACCATCTTCGGCGCCCTGCTGGCGGGGGCGCTGATGTTGCGCCTCAACCTGTATCGTTCCCTGCTGCTGTTCGGCCTGTTGCAGATGTTTGCCAACTTCGGCTTCTACACCCTGGCGGTACTGGGCCGGGGCGCCTGGGGCGGCTTCACCCTGGCGCCCTTCGATTGGGGTTTCGTCGCCATTAGCCAGCCGGCCGAGATCGACAGCCTGCTCATGTTCGCCATCGCCGCCGAGAACATCACCAGCGGCATGGGCACGGCGGCCTTCGTCGCCCTGCTCATGAGCCTGTGCAACCAGCGCTACACCGCCACCCACTACGCGCTGCTCTCGGCCCTGGCCTCCGTCGGCCGCATCTACGTCAGCCCCCTGGCGGGCGTGATGGCGGAAAGCATCGGCTGGCCCGCCTTCTTCGTCGTCGCCGTGGTCCTGGGCGTGCCCGGGGTGGTCATGGTCTGGCGCATGCGGAGCACAATCGAAGCCCTGATGGGCAAAGAGGAGAGCAAGACATGACGTTCAAGGCCCTGCTGCTGGAAAACCAGCCCGCCTTTTCCGCCCGCGTCGCCGACATCGACCCGGCCCAACTGCCGGAAGGCGAGGTGCTGATCCGGGTCAGCCATTCCACCCTCAACTTCAAGGACGCCCTGGCCATCGGCAATACCAGCCCCATCGTGCGGACCTGGCCCATGGTGGCGGGCATCGACGCGGCGGGCGTGGTGGAAAGCTCGGCCAGCCCGGACTTCCGCCCCGGCGACGCGGTGGTGGTGAACGGCTGGGGCCAGGGCGAAACCCGCTGGGGCGGCCTGGGCCAATACGCGCGCGTCCCCGCCGACTGGCCGGTGAAGCTGCCCGCCCCCTACGGCCCCTTCGAAGCTGCCGCCGTGGGCACCGCCGGCTACACCGCGGCCATGTGCGTGCAGGCCCTGGAAAAACACGGGTTGAAGCCTGCGGACGGCCCCATCCTGGTCACCGGCGCCACCGGCGGCGTCGGTTCCATCGCCGTGCTGTTGCTGGCCCGGGCCGGCTTCCAGGTGCTGGCCGTTACCGGCAAGGCGGGAGACGCGGACTACCTGAAAGGCCTGGGCGCCGCCGAGGTGCTGGCGCGGTCGGATTTCTCCGCGCCGGGCAAGCCCCTGCAGAAAGAACGACTCGCCGGTGTGGTGGACACCCTGGGCAGCCTCGCCCTGGCCAACGCCTGCGCCCAGGTCCAGCGCAACGGCGCCGTGGCGGCCTGCGGCCTGGCCATGGGCATGGATTTTCCCGCCAGCGTCGCACCTTTCATCCTGCGCGGCGTCACGCTTTACGGGATCGATTCGGTCTATGCCAGCCGGGAGAGGAGAAAATCGGCCTGGGCCTTGCTGGCGGCGCGCATCGCGCCAGCCGATCTGGCCGGCATCGCCAAGCTGATCAGCCTGTCCGAGACTGTCGCCGCCGCCGGGAATATTCTGGCGGGCACCATGACCGGCCGCTACGTGGTGGATGTGAATCGCTGAACCTGGCCTAAGCGCAGCACCCGGCTATTTCCCGATGTCGTGACGCTTCATCTTCTCCCACAGGTTTTTGCGGCTGATGCCCAGGCGCTCGGCGGTGCGGCCCTGGTGGCCGCCGCACTCATCCAGGACGCGGGCGATGAAGCGGCGCTCGGATTGGTTGACGAACTCGGCCAGGGAGGCGGCGGACCGCTCCTCGTCCCCCGCCTCGTCGCCGAACAGGGCCGCGACGCCGACGGCCGGACCGCCGGCAAGGATGGCGCCCCGTTCCACGGCATGCTTGAGTTCCCGGGCGTTGCCCGGCCAGTCGTGGGTGAGCAGGGCCTGCTCGGCCTCCTCGGTCAGGCGTTTGTCCGGCGCGGTCTCGGCCAGGAAACGGCGCGCCAGCCAGAGAATGTCCTCGCGCCGCTGGCGCAGGGGCGGCAGGTGGATCTGGATGACGTTGAGGCGGTAGTAGAGGTCGTCCCGGAACAGGCCCTGGGTGATCCGTTTCTTCAGATCCTGGTGGGTGGCGGAAACCAGGCGGAAATCCACCGGGATGGCCTTTTCGCCGCCCAGACGGGTGACCCGACGTTCCTGGATAACACGCAGCAGTTTCACCTGCATGGAAAAGGGCATGTCGCCGATCTCGTCGAGGAACAGGGTGCCGCCGTCGGCCTGCTCGAACACGCCCCTGCGGGAACGCACCGCGCCGGTGAAGGCGCCCCGTTCGTGGCCGAACAGTTCCGCCTCCAGCAGGCCTTCCGGAAAGGCGCCGCAGTTGACGGCGACGAAGGGCGCGCCTTCCCCTTCCGGCGCCAGTCGATGGAAGGCCTTGGCCACCATCTCCTTGCCCACCCCGGATTCGCCGGTGATCAGCACGGTGCGGGCCTTGGCCGCCAGTTGCGGCAATTGCGCCTCAATGCGGCGCAGGGCGGGGGAGATGCCGAGGGCGGCGTCGGGCACGGCGGGGGCGGGCGGGGTGGCCTGGGCGTAGAGCCTGAGCTTGTCCACCAGGGCGTCCAGGTCGAAGGGCTTGGTCAGGTAGTCCGCCGCGCCCAGTTTCAATAGCGCCACCGCCTGGTCCACCGCGCCGTAGCCGGTGATGAACAGCCAGGGTGGCAGGATGGGGTGGCTCTCCAGGGCTTTCCGGAACAGGGCGTCGCCGCCCATGTCGGGCAGGCGCAGGTCGGACAGCACCACGCCGAAGCCGCCCCGCGCCAGCCGTTGCCGGCCCTCCGCGCCGGTGCGCGCCCAGGCGGCGCGGAAGCCTTCC
>CAZEOR010000267.1:0-4677 GCA_964513695.1 uncultured Thiobacillus sp. | reverse complement strand
GCGGTAGGCCTCGCGCACCGGCTCGGGAATGGGAATCCAGCGCTCGGCGGAGACTTCCTGCTCAATCAGAGCCATGGGGAAGATGGGCGCCAGGGCTTCCGGGCCGATGGGCTTGCCATCCGGGCCCAGGGGCGGCGCCGGCTTGTTGGGCATGTCCGCCACCACGTTGTACCAATGGGTGGGAATATCGGATTCGTCGAGCAGAATCTTGGTTTGCGGCATGAAAGTCTCCTGGTTTGCGCCGGTAGAGCATGTTCGACAGGGCGTTCTCACGCCATGACGGTCATCAATCGCCGCGGCCTTCCCCGGCCGCTGGCGAAACTGGGGAACTATACTCGCGCGGTCATCGAACGGAAAAGCGCCATGGACCATCCCGACCTCACCGAACACACCCTGGACTCCCGCGACGAATACCAGGGCCGCCTGCTGCATGTGAAAAAGGACCGGGTGCGTTTGCCGGACGGCAACGAATCCAGCCGGGAATACATCGTCCATCCTGGCGCGGCGGTCATCCTGCCCATCTTCGAAAACGGCGACATCCTGCTGGAACGCCAACACCGCTACCCGCTGCACCGGGATTTCCTCGAACTGCCCGCTGGCAAGTTCGACCCTCATGAAACCGAGCTCGCCTGCGCTCAACGGGAATTACAGGAGGAAACCGGCTACCTGGCCATGAAGTGGCGCGAACTGCCCACCTTCTACCCCTGCATCGGCTATTCCAACGAACGCCTGGTCTACTTCCTGGCCGAGGAACTGACCTTCAGCGGCGAGAACATGGACGAGGACGAGTTCCTGGAAATCCTGCGCGTGCCCTTCGCCGAGGCCATGGCCATGGTGGGGGATGGGCGGATCGACGAGGCGAAAACGGTGATGGGACTGCTTTGGTATGAGAGGTTTGGGAAGTAAATTCTTGCGTTCATGATTTGAGTGGATATACGCTTAGCAGTATTGTTTATCCATGGGGGCGCCATGCAACTCACTATTTCCAGATGGGGCAACAGCCTGGCTGTTCGCATACCCGCCGAGGTGGCGCGCAATCTGGCGCTGGAAGAGGGGGCTGTCGTCGAGTGTGCCGCCACCGCCGAAGGTACGCTGGAACTGGTCCCCGCCGGCAAGAAAGCCCGGGAGGCATGGCTTCGTAATCACTTCGAGCAGGTGAATGCGCGTCTTGCCGGCAAACCCGTGACCACCCCCTGCACGCAACTGCTGCGCGAGGAAGAAAGGTACTGATCCCATGAGCGCCTATGTGGATACCAGCGTGTTGGTAGCCGCCCATGTGCGCGAGCCCCATACCGCACTCGCTCAGAACTGGCTTGCCGGGCAGAGCGGCGGCCTGCTGCTTTCTACCTGGGCGTTGCTGGAATGCGATAGCGCCCTCGCCATCAAACTACGGCGCGGTGAACTCGATACCGCTACGCAAGCCCAGGCGATCGAAGATATCGATGCCCTTGCCATACGTTTCGCTCCGCTTACCGTTCCTATGGATGCGGATATCCAACGCGCGCGTGAATTATGCAGAAACCCCGCCTCGGGACTGCGAGCGGGAGATGCCTTGCATCTGGCTATCGCTTTGCGCCTGGGTGCCGGCACTATAGCCACTCTGGATGCCGTACTGGCGAACAACGCGGCCACCCTCGGCATCGCACCTGTCATCCGGATACCCGGCTGACAGGCTGGCTGCCGCATCCCATCAAAGAATCCGCCATGTCCCTTGCCACCCTTGAGCAGCTCGCCGCCGCCGTGAAGGAATTCGGTCGGGAGCGTGACTGGCACCAGTACCACGACCCGAAGAATCTGACCGCCGCGCTGATCGTCGAGGCGGCGGAATTGCTGGAACCTTTCCAGTGGCTGACTGCCGAGGAAAGTCTGAATCTGCCGGAGCCCAAGCGGGAGGCGGTGCGCCAGGAAATGGCCGACGTGCTGATCTACCTGGTCAGCTTGGCCAACTGTCTGGACATCGACCTGCTGAAAGCCGCCGAGGACAAACTGGCCATCAACGCGGCCAAATACCCGGTGGAGAAGGCCAAGGGCTCCTGCGCCAAGTCTTCCGAGCTTTAGCCCACGAACGCTGAATCGACCATGAGCCACTTCAAACACCATCTGTTTTTCTGCCTCAACAAACGCGAGGACGGCGAGCCCTGCTGCACCGACCACAACGCCGAGGCCATGTTCGAGCGCGCCAAGAAGAAGGCCAAGAAGCTGGGCCTGCACGGCAAGGAGGGGAACTGCCGGGTGAACCGGGCCGGCTGTTTCGACCGCTGCGCGGAAGGCCCGGTGTGCGTGGTCTACCCCGATGCGGTCTGGTACACCTACGTGGATGAGGCGGACATCGACGAGATCGTCGAATCCCACCTGCGCGACGGCAAGGTGGTGGAACGGTTGAAGATTTGAACGTCACTGCGACTCCCCACCCCTGCCCTCCCCGCTCGCGGGGAGGGAGTGAACACCTTGCCCGCGTGCGGGCGAGGCCTGCAGGGGGAGGGCATCCAGCCTGGCCATGAGCAAACACAAACTCCGCATCAAGGGCCCCGCCGGCGCCATCGAGACGGTGATCGAGGAACCGGCGGGGGAACCGCGTGGTCTGGCCCTGGTGGCCCATCCCCATCCCCTGCGCGGCGGCAGCCTGGACAACAAGGTGGCCTGGACCCTGGCCCGGGCGGCGCTGGCTTGTGGCCTGATCGCGGTACGTCCCAACTTCCGCGGCGTGGGGGACAGCGAGGGCGAGTTCGACCACGGTGTGGGTGAGACCGAGGATCTGCTGGCCGTGGCCAACGCCGTTTCAAGTCACTATGGCGATCTGCCCTGGACCCTGCTGGGCTTTTCCTTTGGCGCCTATGTCCAGCAGCGGGTGGCAAAATTGATGCATACCGAACGCCTGATCATGGTGGGGCCGGCGGTGTCCATGTACGAATTCGAACCCACGCAAATGCCCGCCACCATCATCCACGGCGACCAGGACGAGGTGATTCCCTTCGCCGCCGCCAAGGCCTATGCCGAAGCACATGGTATTCCCCTGATCGTGATGGAAGGCTGCGGCCATTTCTTCCATGGCCGGCTGCGGGAATTGCAGGAGCACTTGGAGGCTTTATGTCGCAACTGAGGTCGCCCATGAAGCCGCCACTCAGCCTGCGCGGCCTCACCAAAAGCTACGGTGGCCAACTCGTCGTGGACGGTTTCGACCTGGAACTGGAACCGGGCCGTTGCCACGGCCTGCTGGGTCCCAACGGCGCCGGCAAGACCACCACCCTGCGCCTGGCCCTGGGCCTCATCGGCGCCGACGCCGGCACGGTGGAACTGCTCGGCTACCCCATGCCGGAACAGGCCAGGCTGGCGCGCCGGAAGGTCGGCGTGGTGCCCCAGGTGGACAGCCTGGACCCGGATTTCACCGTCAGCGAGAACCTGCAGACCTACGGCCGCTACTTCGGCCTGTCCGGCAAGACCATCGCCGAGCGCATTCCCGGCCTGCTCGATTTCGCCGGCCTCGCCGGCAAGGCCGACGCCCCCATCCTCACCCTGTCCGGCGGCATGAAGCGGCGCCTGACCCTGGCCCGCGCCCTGGTCAACGACCCGGACCTGATCTTCCTGGACGAGCCCACCACCGGCCTTGATCCCCAGGCGCGCCACCTGATCTGGCAGGGCCTGCGCCGGCTCATCTCCCAGGGCAAGACCCTGCTGCTCACCACCCACTTCATGGACGAGGCGGAACGCCTGTGCGACGTCATCAGCGTCATCGACAAGGGACGGATCATCGTGCGCGGCAGCCCGCGCGAACTGATCGCCGGCCACATCGAACCCCACGTGGTGGAAATCTACGGCGATGGCCTGGCCGAGTGGAAAGCCTGCGCCTCTGCATTCTGCCGTCGCTGCGAGCAGGCCGGGGAAACCCTGTTCTGCTATACGGACGATCCGGAAAAAGTGGTGGCGGAACTGGAAGCCAGCCCGGGCCTGCGCTACCTGCACCGGCCGGCGAACCTGGAGGATGTGTTCCTGAAACTGACGGGGAGGGACCTGCGTGATTAAAGGCGGTGAGGAGCAAGGGGTGAGGAGTGAGGAGGAAAACCGGCAGCCAGAGGTGGTACCTCACTCCTCACCCCTCGCTCCTCGCTCCTTACTGTCCTGGTATCCCGTCTGGCGCCGCAACTTCCTGGTCTGGAAGAAGCTGGCCATCCCCTCCCTGCTGGGCAACCTGGCCGATCCCATGCTCTACATGCTGGGTCTGGGCTACGGCCTGGGCGGCTTGCTGCCGGCGGTGGACGGGGTGCCCTACCTGAACTTCCTGGCGGCCGGCACCCTGGCCTACAGCGTCATGAACAGCGCCACCTTCGAGACACTGTATTCAGCCTTCTCACGCATGCACGTGCAGAAGACCTGGGATGCCATCCTCTACACGCCATTGGGCTTGAAGGACATTTTGCTGGGCGAGCTGTTCTGGGCCACGGCCAAGAGCCTGTTGTCGGGCATTGCCATCCTGCTGGTGGTGTGGGCGCTTGGCTTGTACTCGAATTTCTGGATGACCCTGGCCCTGCTGCCGGTGGCGTTGCTCACGGGCTTCTGCTTCGCCGGGCTGGGCCTGTCCGTCAACGCGGTGTCGCCCAACTACGATTTCTTCCTCTACTACTTCACCCTGGCCATCACCCCCATGATCCTGCTGGGCGGCGTGTTCTACCCGCCCACCGC
>CAZEOR010000266.1:0-4691 GCA_964513695.1 uncultured Thiobacillus sp. | reverse complement strand
CGTCGACGATGTGCAGCGCCGGATCACCAAACAGGCCGGACTCCACCAGATCCCAAAGGGCATCGTCATCGCGTAACACGTGGACAATCAGCCCTTGCCGAGTTCCTGGCGTTCGGCGCCGGAGAGATACTGATCTGCGCGCCGGAACAGATCGATGCCGGTGGCAAAGCGAGGCCGGTAATGGTTGATCTTCACGACCCCGATTTCAGCCACCACCGACTCCGGCACGCTGATCATCGGGATGCGCACGTGATAGACGCTGCTCCCGCCGAAGGTGACGATGGCCTCGCCTTTGTCCAAGGCCTTCAGATCGTCCGTGGAGACCTTGTAGACCTCCTCCTCTCGCTCCTGGGTGGCCAGACCGCTTCCCTGGCTCACGCCGCCGTCGGGTGAAGCATTCGCACGATTCGACGAATCCGACTGGCTGCCCGTGGACGACAGCGATCGGGTGACGGACTTCTCCAGGCCGATGAGGTCGGCCGCCGCTTCTGCTGTTTCCTGGGTACCGAGCTTGAAAAATATTTTTGTCCAGGTGTTGCCGATCACCATCTCTTTCAGTTCTGGGCTCACCGACTCCAGGTTGGCCAGCGTCTGCACCGCCGGCAACAGGCAGATATGCGCGCTGCGCGCCTGCTCGAACATGCGACTCCAGGAAGCGTTGACGTAGGAACCGGCTTCGTCGAAGAAGCACAGGTAGGGTGGCCATGGCTTTACGTTTTCAGGGAGTCGCTGCACCCAGGAGATCGCTGTTCTCAGGTCGCCCACCACCATCTTTCCGAAGTTCTGTGCCGCCACGTCCTTCCCCATCGTAGGCAGCATCACGTAGACGATCTTGTTGCGCTTGATGGCCTCAAACAGATCCACCTCGGGTGTGTAGGTGTTCATCACCTGGCCGAATTTGCCGGTGCCGAACATGAACATCCGCCCCCCTACGCCACCGAAGGTTTCCTTGAGGCGCTTGATGTCGATGCTGGATACCCCATCCCGGCTGACGCTTCGGTACTGGTCCAGGAACAGCTTAAGGTTGGTTTTCTCGGGAGAAGGGGGAACGCGGTTTTCCAGATAGGCCAGAGCTTTCTGGCTCATCAGCAGGATGGTCAGGTCGATGAAGTTGTAGGACAGCTTCGCCCGGTTCAATGCGGCGATCAGCGTGGCCACGCCCTGATTGGCAGATTGCTTGTAGTGGTCGGCGCCGGGGTTGTTTTCCGTGGAAGGAATGAGGGAAAGAATTCGCGCAGACACCTCATCCGGGTCGCCATAAAGGATGGGGTTGTAAGTGTTCGAGAGCTCGGGTTCACCTGGATTGATGACCAGCAAGTCATGCGACCGTCCAGCCCAGGAACAGTAAGCGTGGAGCGTCTCCAGTTCCTCGATGTTGAGCTTGCCGTCGATGAAGATCAGTCCGCCACCGTTGGCGATCTGCTGAAACATGAGCAGCCGGCCGAGGACGGTTTTACCGACTCCGGACTGCCCCACGATGAAGCCATGCCGCATCAGATCCTCGTAAGGGAGGATGAGCGGCTTGCCGGTGTCGGCGAGGTAGCCGACTAACAACCCTTCGGCAGGGCCAGCTGCCGGCGGCTCATAGGGTAGCGCGGAAGAACGCAGCTTCAGTTCCGACTTGAACAGTCCTTGCTCAGCCCACGGCTGCAGGGCGCGTGATGCCAGCCAGAAGCCACCCAATGCCGCGCCAGCGAAGCCACCTGCCCAGGACAGGCTGGCGGGCAGGTGACCCGCCAGAAATGGGTGGGTCGCAAACAGTCCCGCCGAAATGGAGGCCAGCGAGAGGGCATCCTGCGTGCCTCCCAGCCTCATCCGCTGCATATTCTTGAATGAAAGCATTTTATATATACCGTTGCATATGCTTATAATTTACCACGGTTATCAAGATGTCAGAAAGGTGTGGGATGGCTATGCCAGATTGGACTCCTTCGTTTTCATTGAACGAGTTGTACGAGATCAGCGATGCGGTCATGCCCGTGTTGCGCCGATACTTGGAAGATGGCGACCCAGAACAGCACGAACTCAGGTATGGAAGCGTTTCCACCCTGCTGGAAATCATCAGAAAGCTGAACGTCAGCTTCGCAAAAAGCAGTGGAGTGAGTCGAGGAAACGAGTTGCCCGACTGGTTCCCAGAACTTGAACTACAGGTTCTACGATTCCGGGAACGGGCAATGGAACTGGCCAATCAGGCTCAGGTGAAGGAGAGCTACACCTGGGATTACTGGAAAACGAAGGCGCTCGCTGCTGGTTCCCTTGATTGGACTTGATGGACAGAAACATGGACTCCATCATGATGCCCGCCACTTCAATCACAAGGGCGACTTACAACTCAGCAGAACTCCATGAAATAACAGGCCTGGAGCAACCTGCCGCACAGGAACGGTTCCTGACTAAGCTGGGGCTCAGGGTTTTCCGGAATGCGAGTAACGAGGTAGTGCTTGAACGTGAGGTATTCCGGCGCTGGCAACTCGGCCTTAAGATGTCCCTGGATCAACAGGAACCAAGGCTGAAGTCTATTCATGGCTAAGCTGCCAGCAGGCGTAACCATCAAGCATGGTCGATATTTCCGTGTGCAAGGTCTTCGAGCGGAAAACGGCAAACGCAAACAGAAGTGGCATCCCCTTTCACGAGTGGATGAGGGGATGGCTGCCCTCTATCTGGCTCTGGCTGAGTTTGAGAAGGTACCATCCGCCGACAAGATGCCTGACAAAATCACTTCCTGGCTGAAAGTATCATTGCCAGGTCTGTCCGCATCTGAGCAAGTTGAAACCTCACGCATGGCTGATGTAATCAGCAAGGTGTTTGCTGATTTCCGTGTGGAGCAAATCCAGGCCAAACATGTCCACGAATTCCTGACCACAAATTTTGTTATTCCAGGAAAGCTGAGAACAGCGCAACGCTACAGAAATGTCCTCAATCGCATTTTCCGGTGGGCCATCGTTCAAGGGATAAGAACGGACAATCCAGTTGAACCAATCAGCTTGAAAGCGCCACAGAAGCGTGATAGGTACATCTCAGACGCAGAGTTCCATGCAATACGCGACGCCTTGCTCCTCGGTGAGGACGGTAGGAAAACCGCTTCTGGGTCGATGATGCAGGTGTACGTGGATCTCCTCTACCTCACCGGTCAGCGTGGTCAGGATATTCGCCTTCTTCGCTGGCAACAAATAGATGAAACGCTAGGGGTGATTCGGTTTAAGCCAAGCAAGACCATCAAGAGCAGCGGCGCAAAGGTAGATGTGCCCATAACGCAGGCCATCGAGGAAGTGCTTGTAAGAGCGAAGGCCCACATGCGTGCTCGTGCCAGATTGTCGCCTTACGTCGTGCACAACCTTGAAGGGAGTGCATATACGGCCCACGGTGTAGGTACTGCATGGGAGCGAGCCCGAAAACGCGCTGGCATAGAGAATGCCACTCTCAAGGATTTACGCGCCAAACATGCGACAGATGCGGAAAAGGCAGGTTATGCGGTGGACGACATCCGCAAGGCTCTGGCACATGAAGACTCAAGCACCACACGTGTTTATCTGAAACAGCGTGCTGAGGTACTAAGTCCTGTGGAATTGAGCTTCCCTGGGAAGCCTAAGAAAGGTGTTTGTTAGACACCTGTTTAGACAACTGCTTATTTCACCCTGGTATTGGTTCGATAAGCCGTTGATTATATTGGTCGGGGCGAGAAGATTCGAACTTCCGACCCCCTGCACCCCATGCAGGTGCGCTACCAGGCTGCGCTACGCCCCGAACGCCGCGCATTATATGGGGTCAAGGGTGATCGGTAAACAGCGGAGGAGGAAAACTGGGGATTTATTTCATTCTCGCGTGTTCACGCTTTGCGTGCGACGGCATGGATGCCCGGATTTCGGGCAAAACCGGCATGACTTGCCTATCAAACCTTCAGTACAGCGATGATTTCTGCCAATTCCCGTTTGATTGTCGCTAGATCGAGACTTTCAGCAGAAATGGGGTCCATTTCAACAGGATGGGCGTCGCCTCCCTCGGAGAGCAATCTGTTGCGCGCTCCACTGATGGTGAACCCTTGCTCGTAAAGTAGCTCCCGGATACGCCGGATAAGCATCACTTCGTGGTGCTGGTAGTAGCGCCGGTTACCGCGCCGCTTTACCGGCTTGAGCTGGCTGAATTCCTGCTCCCAATAACGCAGGACATGGGGTTTCACCCCACACAGTTCGCTGACCTCGCCGATCGTGAAATAGCGCTTCGGCGGGATGGGAGGAAGTTCAGAGTTCGGCAGTTGTTCCGACATGGGCCTCTTCCACCATGGCCTTCAATTTCTGGCTGGCGTGGAAGGTCACCACGCGCCGCGCCGTGATCGGCATTTCCTCGCCGGTCTTGGGATTGCGGCCTGGCCGCTGCGGCTTTTCGCGCAACTGGAAGTTGCCGAAACCGGAAAGCTTGACGCTGTCTCCATTTTCCAGGGCGGTACGCACTTCCTCGAAGAAGGTCTCCACCATGTCCTTGGCTTCTCTTTTATTGAGGCCCACCTTTTCAAACAACAGGTTGGCCAGTTCTGCCTTAGTTAGGGTCATGCAGGTATTACTCCCTTAACCACGTAGCGTGGCATTGAAGTGTTCGGACAGTAAATCCAGCACTTCGGCCACCGCCAAATCAATCTCTGAATCTGTAAGCGTTTTCTCAGTATGTTGTAACAACATCTTGAAAGCAAGGCTTTT
>CAZEOR010000265.1:0-4694 GCA_964513695.1 uncultured Thiobacillus sp. | reverse complement strand
GGCCCTGGTGCGGCCCATCACCGATGACGCCGACATTCGCGAGACCCTGGACCACGCGATTGATGCGACGTTCGCCTGATGCCGGGCCTAAGAGAAATCCTCCAACTCGGCGTCCCCCCCTTTGCAAAAGAGGGGACAGGGGGGATTTCGAACGCCTGGCCTGGTTCGAGACGGCATGAATCCCCCCCAGCCCCCCTTTTTCAAAGGGGGGAGATGACAAGCACGCCACGTCCATGAGCACCGCCGAAACCGAATACCAACACCCCCTGATGAAGGCCTACTGGGCCCAACTCGACACCCGCTTCAAGCAGGTGGAGGACGTGTTCGAGGACGTCATGGCGGAAGCCCTGGCCATCCTCACCCGGGAGGACATCCACCATTACCTGGATGCCGCCCGCGTCATCGGCAAACTGGGGCGTGGCGTCGAGCCCCTGCTGGCGTTCCTGGAGGAATGGCCTTCCGCCGCACACGCGCTACGGGAGGAAGCGGCATACACAAGTCGTTCGCAGGGCTGCCCCAAGAACGACTTGGCCCCCTCGGGGGGCGGCTCGGACGTTCTTTCCGAGCCGGGGGCTGTCCTCTCCGATGTCATGGCCTTCATCATGCGCATGCAGAAGTCGCCCAACGGCAAGGCCATCACACCCTTCCTGCAAACCCTGGCACCGGTCGCGCGCCGGCTGCACTCGCGGGAGCTGATGGGGCATTACCTGGAGATCGCCCTGGACATGATGGAGCGCACCACCGGCTCCATCCACGGCCACCACACCACCTTCCCCAGCCCCGGCCTGCCCGACTTCTTCACCCAGGCGCCGTTCCTGCTGTCCCAGCTCAGCCTGGCCGGCCTGAAGAACTGGGTGGAATACGGCATCCGCAACTACCGCACCCATCCCGAGCGGCAGAAGGACTACTTCACCGTGCAGTCCGCCGACAGCCGCGCCGTGCTGCAACGGGAGCGCCACGGCACCCTGTTCATGGACGTGGAGCGCAAGCTGGACCTGTATCTGCGCGGCCTCTGGCGCGAATCGGAGCAGTTGGTGCCCTACTCCACCGCCTTCGACGAACTGCGCAAACCGGTGCCCTATTTCGACAAGCTGGGCATGCGGATTCCGGATGTGTACGACGACTTCATCCTCCCCTCCCCCCCCGGGGGAGGGGCCGGGGGAGAGGGAACAACGCCTCGTCAAGCAACAACCCCTGATCAGGCCGCGCTCCCTCTCCCCTGCCCTCCCCCGGCGGGGGAGGGAGTGAAAATCACCGGCCTCGACCGCTATCGCGCCACCCTCGCCCACATGGTCGGCCACCGGCGCTGGACCGAGGCCCAGATCGCCGACAACTGGAGCCCGTTCCAGCGCATGGCCGTCGAGTTCTTCGAAGACTGCCGCGTCGAAATCCTGCTTTGCCGCGAATATCCCGGCCTGCGCCGCATCTTCCTGGCCCTGCACCCGAAGCCCCTCGAAGACGCCTGCAACCCGGAAACCACCTCCTGCCTGCGCCACCGCATGGCCATGCTGTCGCGTGCCCTGCTCGACCCGGACCACGGCTACCGCGATGCCGACCTGCTCGACTTCGTCGCCCGCTTCCATGCCCTCATGGCCGAAGGCACGTCGAACACGAAGGCCATCGCCGCCCTGGCCCTCTCCTACGTCGCCAAGACCCGGCGACAGAGCGACCAGCTCGCCAAGATCCACTTCGCTGACACCGTGGTGGACTACCGGGACGACAACCGGCAGATGTGGAAATTCATCGAGGAAGGCGACGAGGAGGAAGCCTTCGACGCCAAGCGCAAGCTGGAGCCGGGCGAGGAACTCAAGGGCCTGCCGCCGCGCCACTATCCGGAATGGGATTACAAGAGCCTCACCTACCGGCCGGACTGGGTCAGCGTCTACGAGGCCCTGCACCCGAAAGGCAACCCCGCCGACATCGACAGGCTGTTGGAAAAGCACAGCGCCCTGGCCAAGCGCCTGAAGCGCATCCTCGACTTGCTCAAACCCCAGGACAAGATCCGCATCCGCTACCAGGAAGAAGGCAGTGAACTGGACCTGGACGTGGCCATCCGCTCCCTCATCGACTTCAAGGGCGGCGCCAATCCGGACCCGCGCATCAACATGAGCCACCGCACCGACGGCCGCAACATCGCCGTCATGCTGTTGCTGGACCTCTCCGAATCTCTCAACGAGAAGGCTTCGGGCAGCGACCAGACCATCCTGGAACTCAGCCAGGAAGCCGTCTCCCTGCTGGCCTGGGCGGTGGAACAACTGGGCGACCCCTTCGCCATCGCCGGCTTCCACTCCAACACCCGCCACGATGTGCGCTACCTGCACATCAAGGGCTACGGCGAACACTGGGGCGACGACGCCAAGGGCCGCCTGGCCGCCATGCAGGCCGGCTATTCCACGCGCATGGGCGCCGCCATGCGCCACGCCGCCCACTACCTGGAAGCGCGCCAGGCCGACAAGAAACTGATGCTGATCCTGACCGACGGCCAACCGTCTGACATCGACACCCACGATGAACAGTTGTTGATCGAGGACACCCGCCAGGCGGTCAAGGAACTCGACCGGGATGGCATCTTCACCTACTGCATCAGCCTGGACCCGAAAGCCGACGAATACGTCAGCGGCATCTTCGGCCGGCAGTACACGGTGATCGATAACATCCAGCGGCTGCCGGAAAAGTTGCCGGAGTTGTTTTTGGCGTTGACGAAGTAAGGTGGAAATCGGCCGCGTGTCGGTCTGTTATGGCGGGGCCAATGCGACTGGCGGCTACTCGGCCATTGCGGACCATGAGGTTGGCTCAGGTCGATGGCCGGTGTCGTGCAGGTTGCCGACCTTGGTGCTGCAACCTGGCTGAAGGTCAGCTTCTTTGGGTTGCCACGGTCCTAACCCGCCTCGAAGGGGCCATTCGAGGGGGACGTGGGTTCTAAACACCCGGACTAGCCCTTCTTCGGCAGGACGGAAAGATGGGCTTTCCCCGGTTACCACTTCGGCCGGGGGTTATTGCGAGTTCGCTGAAAAACAAACCGCCTGAAAAAACATGGAAAGGTCTGCTTTGTCTTGATGAGCATCAGGCCAAAAAAGTCCACCCCGATTGAGGTGGCCCGTGTCATGGGTGATTACGTCAACCGTCGGAGGTACTGGTGCAGTGCTGGCTTGGACCCGACGATTATTTAGCTTTAGCCCGGCGGCGCGATAGGCCAAGTGCGGCGAGGCCAAGGCCCAGTAGGGCCACGGATGTCGGTTCTGGCACGTTGGTCACGGGGGGATCAGATCGGCGGTTTATCGTGATGCTTTCGGTCTCTACGTAGAAGTCAATTTTCGCGGCAACCAGATCTACAGAGTACAGATGGAAGGTTGATGCGAAAAAATCAGCAACAAATTCCCCGCTATAGCTGCTGGTGAACCTGTCTTTAGTTGAAAAACTAAGGTCAAGCGTATCGGGGTCAAATACCAACACGTCAACGGGCTTGTCTACTTGTAATGTTGCTTCCACGTTAAAGTCAACTTGAAAAAGACGCTCATTCGTGAAATCGTTGCCGATCAGATCATTTGCAAATTTGATGCCGTTTGCATCAGCGAACTCCATCGTGAACTCGTAGCGATTGGTGTCTGCGTACTGGTTATTGACGTCTACGCCCTTGTACAGGACTGAAACGTCATAAATCACGTTCGCGATGGCAGGTTGCACGCCCAGGACGGCAATTAGGCACAACACCAATCGCCAGAGACCGTATTTGTTATGGATCATCCTAATCCTCTAAGTAAGTCAAATATGAAGGTTATTGAACGAGACCAAGTTTTGGCCTGTGGCCGAGGAAGCAATTTTCAAGCCATTCTCTTATGTCATTGAAACACTTGGAGAATTTAGTTCAATAATGGGTAAGGTGTTAAATTTTTCGACACTTTTTGCCGTGAAGTTGTTGGCGCAAGCCCATTGACTGTTACTCACAAAGAAAGCTGACTTTTAGAGGAATGAACAGGGATTGTAGGTTTGTCCGCTTCGAGGCGGGTCCGGACCGAGGCAACCCTAAGAAGCAGACCTTCAGCCTGATTGCAGCGCCAAGGTCCGCAGCCTGCACGACACCGGCCATTGAACAGAGCCAACCTCACGGTCCGCAATGGCCGAATTCCGGCTGTTCGAGCCCAATCAGTCAGCCAGAAGCAGTGGATGAATTTCCACCCCCGCCACCTCACCGCTTCCCACATTCCACCCCGCAACACGCCCCACCCCCTCCCGGCGCGCAGGATGATCCGCCGCGCTGGGTAAGCAGGAATTCCAGAAACGCCCGCGCCACCACCGAGATCTGTCTGCCCGCCGGATACACCGCGTACCAATGGCGCTGGATGGGGAAGCCTTCCGCGTCCAACGCCGCGAATTGGCCGGGCTGGTGCAGGGTGAGAGCGTGGCAGGACAGGGCGGATATGCCCAGGTCGGCGAGGATGGCCTGCTTGATTGCCTCGTTGCTGCCCAGTTCCAGGCGCGGGCGGATTTCCAGGCCGTGCTCATGGAACAGGCGTTCGATGGCCGTGCGGGTGCCGGAGCCAGCTTCGCGCATGACCCAGGGTTCTTGCGCCAGGCGTTTGAGGGAAATGTTTTTCTCCCGCGCCAGGGGGTGACCGGGCGCGGCCAGGGCGACGATGGGGTTGTCCATGATGGGGGTGGCGACCACGTCGATTTCCTCGGGCGGCGTGCCCAGC
>CAZEOR010000264.1:0-4695 GCA_964513695.1 uncultured Thiobacillus sp. | reverse complement strand
ACGTCGGCATGAAGTCCCGGGGCTGCTACGAAACCCCCGGCGGCACCATCCTGCTCAAGGCCCATCGCGCCATCGAATCCGTCACCCTGGACCGGGAAGTCGCCCACCTCAAGGACGACCTCATGCCCCGCTACGCCAGCCTGATCTACAACGGCTACTGGTGGGCGCCGGAGCGGGTGGCGTTGCAGACCCTGATCGACCACACCCAGATCAACGTCAACGGCTTCGTCCGCCTCAAGCTTTACAAGGGCAACGTCATCGTTGTCGGCCGCGATTCCAAGACCGATTCCCTGTTCGACTCCACCATCGCCACCTTCGAGGACGATGCCGGCGCATACGACCAGAAGGATGCGGGGGGATTCATCAAACTCAATGCCTTGCGCATGCGCATCGCGGCCAAACTCGACGCCCGGAGGAAATAAACATGTCCCAGTTCGACAACGTCGCCGTAGTCAAGAAAGCCAACGTCTACTTCGACGGCAAGTGCGTGTCACATACCGTTCAGTTCGCGGACGGCACCAAGAAATCCGTGGGTGTGATCCTGCCTGCCTCCTTGACCTTCAACACCGGCGTTCCGGAAATCATGGAAACCGTGGCGGGCGCCTGCCGCTACCGCATCAAGGGCGAGGACTGGAAGGCCTGTCAGGCCGGCGAGTCTTTCAATGTGCCGGGTAACACCAGCTTCGACATCGAGGTCGTCGGCGAGCCTTACCACTACGTCTGCCATTTCGGCTGACGCGGGAAAGGGCCGGGCAGGGCGGAGCCCCTGCCCGGGGCCTCAGGCTAGCAGACTTCCCAGCAGACCGGCCTGCCGGCTGGACTGAACCGCCATGGTGAGCCGCCCGCATCGGGCGATCGCCAACAGGTCCGCCAAGGCCTCCTCGAAGGCGTCGTTCACCACCAGGTAATCGAATTCCATGGCATGGGAGATGTCCTCCCGTGCCGCCGCCATGCGCTTGGCGATGACCTCGGCGCTGTCGGTCCCGCGTCCCTCCAGGCGGTGGCGCAGTTCGTCCAGGGAGGGCGGCAGAATGAAGATGGATTGCGCCCGGGGCATCAGCTTGCGCACCTGGTTCGCGCCCTGCCAGTCAATCTCCAGCAGGATATCCCGGCCGGCGGCCATTTCCGTTTCGATCCACGGCTGCGAGGTGCCGTAGTGGTTGCCATACACCTCGGCGCTTTCCAGAAACTCGCCGCGTCCCAGACGAGCCTGGAAATCCTCCCGGCTGACGAAGTGGTAGTTCACGCCGTCCACTTCGCCCGGGCGGGGTGAGCGGGTGGTGTAGGAAATCGACAGGCGGATGGCCGGGTCCCGTTCCAGCAGGGCCTTTACCAGACTGGACTTGCCGGCACCGGAAGGGGCGGAAACGATGAAAAGCTGGCCGCTCATGACACTCTCCGCTTACTCGATGTTCTGGATCTGTTCGCGCATCTGCTCGATAAGCACCTTGAGTTCCACCGAAGTCTGGGTCAGTTCCAGCGAGACAGATTTCGAGCCCAGGGTGTTGCTCTCCCGATTGAGTTCCTGCATGAGGAAATCCAGGCGCTTGCCGGCGGCGCCGCCGGCGTTGAGGACGCGGGTCACCTCGTCCAGGTGGGTGAGCAGGCGGTCCAGTTCCTCGTCCACGTCGATCTTCTGGGCGAACAGCAGCACTTCCTGCTGGATGCGGTCGTGGTCCGGCGTGGGCAACAGCTCCTCCAGCCGCTTGCTGAGCTTGTCCCGGTAGGCGGCGACGATTTCCGGCGTACGCGGCCGGATGCGGGCCACGTGCTCGCGGATGCCGCCGACCCGGTCGAGGATGACGGCCTTGAGCTTGTTGCCTTCCCGCGCCCGGCTGGCGTTGAACTGGAACAGCGCCGCGTCCATGAGTTTCAGTGCGGTGGCGTGCAACAACTCCTGGTCCGGGCTGGTGTCGCCCAGCATGCCGGGCCAACGCAGAATTTCCGCCACCGCCAGAGGGCGTGCCCCGGGAAAGGCGGCGAAGGCTGCATCTGAAAGGGATTTAAGTTGATCGAGCAGGCCGGAGTTCAGGCTTCCGGGCAGGGCGATATCCTCCCGTGGGGTGAAGTTCACCCGGCATTCCATCTTTCCGCGCTTTACCTTTTCACCGATCCGTTCCCGCAATGCGGGCTCCAGGGCACGGAAATCCTCACCCATGCGAAAGGAGAGGTCGAGGAAGCGGGAATTGACTGCGCGCAACTCCAGCGACAACTGCCCGGCGGGGATATCCGCCGTTTCCACTGCATAGCCGGTCATACTGCGCAGGTTTTCCTGTCGGGTTTCCTTCATGGCAGCCACAATCTTGGTTATCCTTCGATGATCCAACAAAGCGACGCATCTTACTCCGCCGTCCAATGGCTGCCCAACTTACAGAACCGCTGACCCATGGTTACCACCTGGGTGATTACGTCATCGATCGCCGGATCGGTGGCGGTGGTTTTTCCTTGGTCTATCTCGCCTTTGATATTGGTGGACAGCCGGTGGCGATCAAGGAGTACCTGCCTGGCGGCGTGGTCCGGCGCGGCGAATTGGGGACTGTGGTGCCTCTGTCCAGTGACAAGGAGGCATCATTCCGATACGGCATGAAATGCTTCTTCGAGGAAGGTCGTTCCCTGGCGGGAATCCGCCATCCCAACGTGGTGAAGGTGCTGAATTTCTTCCGCTCCAACGACACGGTATATATGGTGATGAAATACGAGCAGGGCAAGACCCTGCAAAAACACATCACCGGGCTGGAAGAGCCCATGCGCGAGACTTTCCTGCGCAGCGTATTCATCCAGTTGCTCAACGGATTGCGTGAAGTGCATGCCCATAAGATTCTGCACCTGGACATCAAGCCTTCCAACATCTACATCCGGGCCGATGGTTCCCCCGTTCTCATCGATTTTGGCGCCGCCCGTCAGGCCTTGACCGAAGATCTACTGGTGGCATCACCCATGTACACACCAGGGTTCGCCGCGCCGGAACAATACAATCAACGTGATCGCCTGGGGCCCTGGACCGACATCTACAGCGTCGGCGCCACCATGTACGCCTGCATCGCCAAGGGTGCACCGCCTCCCGCCGATGAGCGCACGGAGAAGGACAAGCTCACTCCGGTATCACGATCCCATGCCGGTCTTTATTCGAAGGAATTGCTGGAGATGGTGGATTCCATGCTGCGCCTCAATTACACGGAAAGGCCACAGAGTGTTTTTTCCGTGCAGAAGCGGCTTATCGCCATGGCCCAGGCGGCAAGGAACCAGAAACCCACCCTGTTCGCCCTGATTAAGGAAAGGCTCACCAGGGAGCTATGAAATACGTCGTCTACCAGGCAAGCCGCCGTGGCGGCCGCCCATACAACGAGGACCGTGTGGCTTATGCCTACACCTCCGATTCCTTGGTCATGGTGTTGGCCGATGGCATGGGCGGACACAGCCAGGGCGAAGTGGCTTCCCAATTGACGGTCCAGGTCATCACGGGCCTGTTCCAGTCCCGCGCCAAACCGGTCTTGCCGGACATGGCTTCCTTCTTGCTGGATGGCATATACGCGGCCCACGATGCCATCAACGAATACGCCCTGCGCAAACGCATGCCTGATCCACCCCGCACCACCTGCGTGGTGTGCGTCGTGCAGCGGGGCATGGCCTGCTGGGCTCATGTGGGGGATTCCCGCCTTTACCAGTTCAGCCGGCGTGCCTTGCTTTATCGCACGCGCGACCATTCCGCAGTGCAACAACTGGTGGACGAAGGGATGCTCGATGAATCCGAAATGAGCGTCCATCCCGACCGCAACAAGCTCTACAACTCGGTGGGTGGCTACATGCTGCCGGACATCGAAGTGGAACAGCCGGTCAAGCTGCAGGAAGGCGATGTGCTGTTCATGTGCACGGACGGCGTCTGGCCGGAGCTCACCCCGGACGAGATGTTGTCCACTCTGCGCGCCTATCCCCTGGAACGGGCGGTGAAACACATGATGGACCATGCCGAGTTTCGCGCCGGCCAGTATGGCGACAACCTCTCCGTTGTGGCCATGCGTTTCGGGGAAGAACGATTCGACGCCGGCGAACTGGTGCTGGGCGACGATCTGGGCCTGGATGGCTTCACCACCCAGCTTAAACGCCTGGGCGGCAAGGAACTGGAAGTTCCCGTGACCACGGAAAGTGAACTGGATCAGGCTGTGGCGGAAATCAAGGCAGCCCTGGACCGATATCCCAAGAAGTGAGCCTGCGGGCTGACAAACGCTTCTAATAAATCAACAACGACCAAGGAATGTCATGACTCAGGAACAACGCCCCTCCGGGCGCGCAGCGGATCAGCTGCGTTCGATCCGCCTCACCCGCCGCTACACCAAGCACGCTGAAGGCAGCGTCCTGGTGGAATGCGGCGACACCAAGGTGCTGTGCACCGCCAGCGTATTGGAGAAGGTGCCACCCCACGTGCGCGGCAGCGGCGCCGGCTGGCTCACCGCCGAATACGGCATGCTGCCCCGGGCCACCCACACCCGGGGCGATCGGGAAGCCGCCCGCGGCAAGCAATCAGGCCGCACCCAGGAAATCCAGCGCCTCATCGGCCGCTCCCTGCGCGCCGCCGTGGATCTGGAAAAGCTGGGCGAGCGCACCATCCACGTGGATTGCGACGTGCTCCAGGCCGACGGCGGCACCCGCACCGCCAGCATCACCGGCGCCTGGGTCGCGGTGCACGACGCCGTCGAA
>CAZEOR010000263.1:0-4709 GCA_964513695.1 uncultured Thiobacillus sp. | reverse complement strand
GAGGGTGGCGACGAATTCCTGGTAGTTGTGGAGCCGCTGCTCCACCGGCGCGTAGACCTCGGGTTGGCGATCAAACTCGAGGAAGCCAGTCATCTTGCCCATCACGCGGCCTCTTTCAGTTGGCCGGCGGCGATTTCCTTGAGCGCGCGGCGATATTCGTTGGGGAACACCTTAACGAAGCGTTCCCGGTAGTCGGTCCAGTGCTCCAGGATGTCCCTGGCCACCTGACTGCCTGTGGCGTCCAGGTGCTTCCGGATCAGGTCCTTAAGCAGGACCTCGTCGGCCGTGTGCTTGTGGCGGGTGCCGTCGTCCGGCTGCTGTTCGGCGGGCAACACCTTTTCCAGGGTGACCATAGCCGGGTTGCAGCGCTTCTCGAACAGGCCGTCCGCGTCGAGCACGTAGGCGATGCCGCCCGACATGCCGGCGGCGAAGTTGCGCCCGGTCTGGCCCAGCACCACTACGGTGCCGCCGGTCATGTATTCGCAGCCGTGGTCACCCACGCCCTCCACGATGGCGGTGGCCCCGGAGTTGCGTACGCAGAAGCGCTCGCCGCCGACGCCATGGAAGTACACCTCGCCGGCGATGGCGCCGTAGAGCACGGTGTTGCCGACGATGATGTTGTCCTGGGGCACGCCCTTGAAAGCCTTGGGCGGCTTGACGATGATGCGTCCGCCGGACAGGCCCTTGCCAACATAGTCGTTGCCTTCGCCGGTGAGTTCCAGGGTGATGCCCCTGGCCAGGAAGGCGCCGAAGCTCTGGCCGGCGGTGCCGGTCAGGTTCACATGGATGCTGTCGTCGGGCAGGCCGGCATGGCCGTAGCGCTTCGCCACTTCATGGGACAGCATGGTGCCGGCGGTGCGGTTGACGTTGCAGATGGGGCTGTCGATGACCACTTTGTCGCCTCGCTCCAGGGCCGGCCGGGCCTGGGCGATGAGACTGTGGTCCAGGGCCTTGTCGAGGCCGTGGTCCTGGATTTCCCGGTGGCAGCGGGCCACGTCGGCGGGAACCGGCGGCATGTGGAAGATGCGGGAGAAATCCAACCCCTTGGCCTTCCAGTGATCCACGCCGTGGCGCATGTCGAGCAGATCGGAACGGCCGATGAGGTCGTCGAACTTGCGGATGCCCATCTCGGCCATGAGTTCGCGCACTTCCTCGGCGACGAAGAAGAAGTAGTTGACCACGTGTTCCGGCTGGCCGGTGAATTTGCGGCGCAGCACCGGGTCCTGGGTCGCCACGCCCACCGGGCAGGTGTTCAGGTGGCATTTGCGCATCATGATGCAGCCTTCCACCACCAGGGGCGCGGTGGAGAAGCCGAACTCGTCGGCGCCGAGCAGTGCGCCCACCACCACGTCGCGGCCGGTCTTCAACTGGCCGTCGGTCTGCACCCGCACGCGGCCGCGCAGGCGGTTCAGCACCAGGGTCTGCTGGGTCTCGGCCAGGCCCAGTTCCCAGGGGGTGCCGGCATGCTTGACCGAGGAGATGGGCGAGGCGCCGGTGCCGCCGTCATGGCCGGCGATGAGGATGTGGTCGGACTTGGCCTTGGCCACGCCCGCCGCCACGGTGCCCACGCCCACTTCGGAGACCAGCTTCACGGAGATGTCGGCGGCCGGGTTGGCGTTCTTCAGGTCGTGGATGAGCTGGGCCAGATCCTCGATGGAGTAGATGTCGTGGTGGGGCGGCGGAGAGATGAGGCCGACGCCAGGCACGGAATGGCGCAGGAAGCCGATGTATTCGGAGACCTTGTGGCCGGGCAGCTGGCCACCTTCGCCGGGCTTGGCGCCCTGGGCCATCTTGATCTGGATCTGGTCGGCGTTGGCCAGATACTCGGCGGTGACGCCGAAGCGGCCGGAGGCGACCTGCTTGATGGCGGAACGCAGGCTGTCGCCGTCCTTCAGTTCGTAGTCGCGTTCGATGCGCGACGCGCCGATCAACTCGGACAGCTTGGTGCCACCGGTCACCGGCTTGAAGCGCATCGGGTCCTCGCCGCCTTCGCCGGTGTTGGATTTTCCGCCGATGCGGTTCATGGCGATGGCCAGGGTCGAGTGGGCCTCGGTGGAGATGGAGCCCAGGGACATGGCGCCAGTGGCGAAGCGCTGGACGATCTCCTTGGCGGATTCCACTTCCTCCAGGGGCACGGGGGGGCCGGACGGCTTGATCTCGAACAGGCCGCGCAGGGTCATCAGACGCTTGCTCTGGTCGTTGATGATGCGGGCGTATTCCTTGTAGGTGCCGTACTGGTTACCGCGGGTGGCGTGCTGGAGCTTGGCGATGGCGTCCGGCGTCCACATGTGCTCTTCGCCGCGCACGCGGAAGGCGTACTCGCCACCGGCATCCAGCATGGTGGCCAGGACGGGATCGTCGGAGAAGGCGGCGCGATGGGTGCGCACGGCTTCCTCCGCCACTTCCTTCAGACCCACGCCCTCCACCTGGGAGACGGTTCCGGTGAAATAACTGCGGATGAAATCGCTGTTGAGGCCCACGGCTTCGAAGATCTGGGCGCCGCAGTAGGACTGGTAGGTGGAGATGCCCATCTTGGACATGACCTTGTTGAGGCCCTTGCCTACGCCCTTGATGAACTTCTTCTGGGCTTCCTTATAGTCTTCACCGGAGAAGTCCTTGATGGTCTCCAGGGCCAGCCAGGGACACACGGCCTCGGCGCCGTAGCCGGCCAGCAGGGCGAAGTGGTGGGTCTCACGGGCGGAACCGGTATCCACCACCAGACCGGTGCTGGTGCGCAGACCCTCGCGCACCAGGGCGTGGTGCACGCCGGAGCAGGCCAGCAGGGCGGGAATGGCGACCCGGCCGGCATCCACGTTGCGGTCGGACAGGATCAGGATGTTGTAGCCATCGGCCACGGATTGCTCGGCGGCAACCGCCAGTCGGGCCAGGGTGGCCTCGCAGCCGGCGGCGCCCTCGGCGGCCGGATAGGTGATGTCCAGCATCAGGGACTTGAAACGGCCACCGGTCAGGCTGGCGATGTTCACCAGACGGGCCAGGTCGTCCTGCATCAGCACAGGCTGGGTCACTTCCAGACGCGGCGTCAGTTCCTCGTTCGGATCGGTCAGGCCCATCAGGTTGGGCTTGGGACCGATGAAGGAGGTGAGCGACATGACGATCTCTTCCCGGATCGGGTCGATCGGCGGGTTCGTCACCTGGGCGAACAACTGCTTGAAGTAGTTGTACAGCGGCTTGTTCTTGTCGGACAGCACCGGCAGGGCCACGTCGTTGCCCATGGAGCCGGTGGGCTCCTCGCCGTTCTTGGCCATGGGGAAGAGGATGACCTTGACGTCCTCCTGGGTGTAGCCGAAGGCCTGCTGGGTATCGAGCAGGCTCTCCTTGAGTTCGGTCTTGCCCTCGACGGCGGGCAATTCACCCAGGTAGACGCGGGATTCGTCGATCCACCGGCGGTAGGGCTCGGCGGTGGCCAGGGTCTGCTTCAGCTCGGTGTTGTCGATGATGCGGCCCTGTTCCAGGTCGATGAGGAACATCTTGCCGGGCTGCAAGCGCCACTTCTTGACGATCTTCTCTTCCGGAAAGGTGAGCACGCCCATTTCCGAGGCCATGAGCACGATGTCGTCCTCGGTGACCAGGTAGCGGGCGGGCCTGAGGCCGTTGCGGTCCAGGGTGGCGCCGATCTGGCGGCCGTCGGTGAAGGCCACGGCGGCTGGACCATCCCAGGGCTCCATGATGGGCGCGTGGAATTCGTAGAAGGCGCGCCGATCCTCGTCCATGAGCGGGTTGCTGGCCCAGGCTTCCGGGATCAGCATCATCATGGCGTGGGCCATGGAATAGCCGCCCATGACCAGGAGTTCCAGGGCGTTGTCGAAGCAGGCCGAGTCGGACTGGCCATCCTCGATGAGGGGCCACAGCTTGTTCAGATCCTCGCCCAGCACGGTGGAGGACATGGCCTTCTGCCGCGCCGCCATCCAGTTGATGTTGCCGCGCAGGGTGTTGATCTCGCCGTTGTGGGCGATCATGCGGAAGGGATGGGCCAGGTCCCACTTGGGGAAGGTATTGGTGGAAAAGCGTTGGTGCACCAGGGCCAGGGCCGAGGTGAGGCGCTCATCCTTCAGGTCCAGGTAGTACTCGCCCACCTGATGGGCCAGCAGCATGCCCTTATAGGCCAGGGTGCGGGAGGACAGGGAAGGGATGTAGAAGTGGTCCACGTCCGACAGGTTGAGCCGGGCCACTTCCAGTTCGATGCGGCGGCGGATGACGAACAACTTGCGCTCGAAGGCGTCTTGATCGGCGCAGTTGGCACCGCGGCCGATGAAGACCTGGCGCACCACCGGCTCCTCGTCCCGGGCGGCTTCCGCCAGGCCGGTGTTGTCCCGGGGCACGTCGCGCCAGCCCAGAAACCGCTGGCCTTCGGCGTAGATCAGGCGCGCCACCACGGATTCGCAGGCCATGCGGCCGTTGGCCGACTGGGGCAGGAACACCATGCCGCAGGCGTATTCGCCCACCACTGGCAGGTTCAGCCCGATGCGGGCGGCTTCCGCGCGCAGGAATTCGTCGGGCATCTGGATGAGGATGCCGGCGCCGTCACCCAGCAGCGGGTCGTAGCCGGTGGCGCCCCGGTGGGTCAGGTTGTCCAGGATGCGCAAGCCCTGCCGAACGATATCGTGGCTCTTCTTGTTCTTGATGTGGGCGACGAAGCCGACGCCACAGGCGTCGTGTTCCAGGGATGGATCGTACAGACCCTGCCGACC
>CAZEOR010000262.1:1294-4713 GCA_964513695.1 uncultured Thiobacillus sp. | reverse complement strand
GCATTTTTCCTGACAAGTCTCGGGCTGACCTATTTTTCTTCTCAGAAGCATGTGGCGACCAAACCTGCTGCGCAACCCACCCAGCCGGTGGCGCCCCAGCCGGTCCAGCCGCCTGCGGGTGGAATTGATAAGTCCGGGGCGATTCCGAAGTGAGTTTTGGGGAATGCATGGCATTCCTGCATGAGCCGACGTGGTGAAATTGGTAGACACGCTGTCTTGAGGGGGCAGTGACGAAAGTCGTGCGAGTTCGAGTCTCGCCGTCGGCACCATCGAATTTCTTTATATCCCTTTATCTTGATTTAATAACCCATTGATACCAATGGGTTTTTTGTTTTTCAGTGCCTTGACGTAAGGTTATTGAAAGCCTAGACTTGCGACCTTCTTTGGTGCGCGCTTTGCCTTGTTGTGGCGCGCCATATCGGGGACTCCATGCTCGAGAATTATTTTCCGATTCTGCTGTTCATCCTGGTGGGTCTGGGGGTGGGTGTAGGTCCCATGGTGGCGGGCTGGTTGCTGGGGCCCCATCGTCCGGACGCGGAAAAGCTGTCTCCCTACGAATGCGGTTTCGAGGCCTTTGAGGATGCGCGCATGAAGTTCGACGTGCGCTATTACCTGGTGGCCATCCTGTTCATCCTGTTCGATCTGGAAATCGCCTTCCTGTTTCCCTGGGCCGTGGTGCTGGAGGAGCTGGGCATGTTCGGCTTCGTTTCCATGGTGATTTTCCTTGGCATCCTGGTGGTTGGCTTCGTCTATGAGTGGATGAAGGGCGCCCTGGATTGGGAATGAGATAAAGACGATGGGCATCGAAGGCATCCTCGAAAAAGGTTTCGTTACCACCACCGTGGACACGGTGGTGAACTACACCCGTACCGGTTCCCTGTGGCCCATGACCTTCGGTCTTGCCTGCTGCGCTATTGAGATGATGCAGGCCGGCGCTTCCCGCTATGACCTGGACCGCTTCGGCATCGTGTTCCGTCCCAGTCCGCGCCAGTCCGACCTGATGATCGTGGCCGGCACCCTGTGCAACAAGATGGCGCCGGCCCTGCGCAAGGTCTACGACCAGATGGCAGAACCGCGCTGGGTTTTGTCCATGGGTTCCTGCGCCAACGGTGGCGGCTATTACCACTATTCCTATTCCGTGGTGCGCGGCTGCGACCGTGTCGTGCCCGTGGATGTTTACGTGCCGGGCTGCCCGCCCACCGCCGAGGCTCTGTTGTACGGTCTGATTCAGTTGCAGAAGAAGATTCGCCGCACTTCCACCATCGCCCGCTGACAGGACCGACGCCCCATCATGCCGCTGACCCCGGAAGCCCTCCTCGCGCGCGTCGAAGACGCCCTGAGCGACAAGCTCGTTTCCAGCAAGATCGCCGTGGGCGAGGTCACCATCGAAGTGAGGCCCGAGGATTGGCTCGAAGTGGCGACCGCCCTGCGCGACGAACCCGGTCTGG
Organism: uncultured Thiobacillus sp.; assembly: GCA_964513695.1. Taxonomy (GTDB): domain Bacteria; phylum Pseudomonadota; class Gammaproteobacteria; order Burkholderiales; family Thiobacillaceae; genus PFJX01. Next base: position 3,265 of record CAZEOR010000262.1, on the reverse strand, counting down.
CCTTCGATCTCATGATGGATCTGTGCGGTGTCGATTACTCCACCTACAAGGACGGCGCCTGGGAAGGCGCCCGCTTCGCAGTGGTGGTGCACCTGCTCTCTGTCGTGAAGAACCATCGCCTGCGTCTGCGCACCTTCTGCGCCGATGACGACATGCCGGTTGTCGCCTCTCTCATTGATGTCTGGTCTGCCGTCAACTGGTTCGAGCGTGAGGCTTTCGATCTGTTTGGCATCGTCTTCGAGGGGCATCCGGACCTGCGCCGCATCCTCACCGACTACGGTTTCATCGGCCACCCGTTCCGCAAGGACTTCCCCATCTCCGGCCACGTGGAAATGCGTTACGACCCGGACCTGAAGCGCGTCATCTACCAGCCGGTCAGCATTGACCCGCGCGAGATCACGCCGCGCATCGTGCGCGAAGCCAACTATGGCGGAGCTGTCTGATGCCTGACATCCGCAACTACACCATCAACTTCGGTCCCCAGCACCCGGCCGCCCACGGCGTGTTGCGCCTGGTGCTGGAACTGGATGGCGAGGTCATCGAGCGGGCCGACCCGCATATCGGTCTGCTCCATCGCGGAACCGAGAAGTTGGCGGAGACCAAGACCTTCCTCCAGACCGTGCCCTACATGGATCGTCTGGACTACATGTCCATGATGATGAACGAACACGCCTACGTCATGGCCATCGAGCGCCTGCTGGGCCTGCATGTGCCGGAGCGTGCCCAGTACATCCGGGTGATGTTCGATGAGATCACCCGCGTCCTGAACCACCTGCTCTGGCTGGGCACCCACGCCCTGGACGTGGGGGCGATGACGGTGTTCCTGTATGCCTTCCGCGAGCGCGAGGATCTCATCGATGTCTATGAGGCGGTCACCGGCGCCCGCATGCACGCGGCCTATTACCGGCCGGGCGGCGTCTACCGCGACCTGCCGGATCGCATGCCGCAATACCTAGCATCCAAGAGCAAGAACGAGTCCGATCTGCGCCGTCTGAACGAGAACCGCCAGGGTAGCGTGCTGGACTTCATCGAGGACTTCACCCGCCGTTTCCCCGGCTACGTGGACGACTACGAAACCCTGCTCACCGATAACCGCATCTGGAAGCAGCGCACCGTCGGCATCGGGGTGCTGGACCCGGACCGGGCCAAGGCCCTGGGCATGACCGGCCCCATCCTGCGCGGCTCCGGCATCGCCTGGGACATGCGCAAGCAGCAGCCCTACGAAGTCTACGACCGCATGGACTTCGAGATCCCCGTGGGGCGCACCGGCGACAGCTACGACCGCTATCTGGTGCGTGTCGAGGAAATGCGCGAGTCCAACAAGATCATCAAGCAGTGCGTGGATTGGCTGAAGAAAAACCCGGGTCCGGTGATCGTGGAAAACCACAAGGTGGCGCCGCCCAATCGGGAATCCATGAAGTCCAACATGGAAGAGCTGATCCACCACTTCAAGCTGTTCACCGAAGGCATGCATGTGCCCGAGGGCGAGGCTTACGCGGCGGTTGAGCATGCCAAGGGCGAGTTCGGCGTCTACCTGATTTCCGACGGCGCCAACAAGCCCTATCGGCTCAAGCTGCGCGCCCCCGGTTTCTCCCACCTGGCCGCCCTGGACGAGATGTCGCGCGGCCACATGATCGCCGACGTGGTCGCCATCATCGGCACGCTGGACATCGTGTTCGGCGACATTGACAGATAAGCGACAGGTAACGTTCCGATGCTCTCCCCCGAATCCCTGGCCCTCATCGACAAGGAAGTCGCAAAGTACCCGCCCGAGCACAAGCAGTCGGCGGTGATGAGCGCCCTGCGCATCGCCCAGGTAGAACTGGGCTGGCTGTCCAAGGACACCATCGAGTACGTGGCGAATTACCTGGACATGCCGGCCATCGCCGCCTACGAGGTGGCCACCTTCTACAACATGTACGACCTGGCGCCCGTGGGCCGCAACAAGGTGACCCTGTGCACCAACCTGCC
>CAZEOR010000262.1:0-1194 GCA_964513695.1 uncultured Thiobacillus sp. | reverse complement strand
CGCCCCCAACCACAAGGTCTGCACCTGGACGCTGGATTACGACAATCCGGGTTCCCTGGCCACCTACACCGCCAACGGCGGCTACGAGGCCCTGAAGAAGATCCTGGCCGAGAAGACTCCGGCCGAGGACATCATCGCCCAGGTCAAGACCAGCGCCCTGCGCGGCCGTGGCGGCGCCGGCTTCCCCACCGGTCTGAAGTGGAGCTTCATGCCGCGCGCTTTCCCCGGCGACAAGTACGTGGTGTGCAATACCGACGAGGGCGAGCCGGGCACCTTCAAGGACCGGGACATTCTCATGTTCAATCCCCACCAGCTCATCGAGGGGATGATCATCGCCGGCTACACCCTGGGCGCGAAGGCGGGCTACAACTACATCCACGGCGAGATCTTCGAGCAATACGAATCCTGGCAGCAGGCTTTGGAAGAAGCTCGCGCCGCCGGATTCCTGGGCAGGAACATCCTCGGTTCCGGCTGGGATTTCGATCTCTACGCCCACCACGGCTACGGCGCCTACATCTGCGGCGAGGAAACCGCCCTGCTGGAATCCATCGAAGGCAAGAAGGGCCAGCCCCGCTTCAAACCGCCGTTCCCCGCCAGCTTCGGTCTCTACGGCAAGCCCACCACCATCAACAACACCGAGACCCTGGCGTCCATCCCCTGGATCATGCGCCACGGCGGCCAGGCCTTCCTGGAACTGGGCAAGCCCAACAACGGCGGCAGCAAGCTGTTCTCCGTATCCGGTCACGTCAACAAGCCGGGCAACTATGAAATCCCCCTGGGAACTCCCTTCGCCGATCTGCTGGAAATGGCCGGCGGCGTGCGTACCGGCCACCAGTTGAAGGCGGTGATTCCCGGCGGTTCCTCTGCGCCGGTGCTGACTGCCGAGGCCATGATGGCCTGCACCATGGATTTCGATTCCATTTCCAAGGCCGGCTCCATGCTGGGTTCCGGCGCGGTCATCGTCATGGACGACAGCGTCTGCATGGTCAAGGCCCTGGAGCGCCTGTCCTACTTCTACTTCGAGGAATCCTGCGGCCAGTGCACCCCCTGCCGGGAAGGCACCGGCTGGCTCTATCGGATCATCCATCGCATCGAGCACGGCCAGGGCCGGCCCGAGGACCTGGACGAGCTGCTGCGCATCGGCAAGAACATCGGCGGCAACACCATCTGCGCCCTGGGCGAGGCGGCGGTGGG
>CAZEOR010000261.1:0-4746 GCA_964513695.1 uncultured Thiobacillus sp. | reverse complement strand
GGCCGGCGTCGAGCGGGTCATGGGCTTCTGCTCGCCGCACGAATACCTGGAATTCATGCGTCAGACGCCCCAGTTCGAACGCATGTTGGCGAATAGTGGGGTGCTGCTCTACAAGTACTGGTTCTCGGTGAGCCGGGAAGAGCAGTTGCGCCGCTTCATCTCCCGCCGCGACGATCCCCTCAAGCACTGGAAGCTGTCTCCCATCGACATCAAGTCCCTGGACATGTGGGACCAGTACACCGAGGCCAAGACCGCCATGTTCTTCCACACGGATACCGCGGACGCGCCCTGGGTGGTGATCAAGTCGGACGACAAGAAGCGGGCGCGGCTGAACTGCATGCGCCACTTCCTGCACAGCCTGCCTTACCCGGACAAGGACGAACACGTCGCCCACGCGCCGGATCATTTGTTGGTGGGGTCCGGCGCCCAGGTGCTGGCCGGCGAGGAGAACATCCTGACCCGGTTCTGAGCCGGACGGGCGGACGGAATGAAGGGGCGGCCCGCGTAGCCGCCCCTTTTTGTTAACGGATCTCCCAGGCGCCCGGCGCGTGGGAAGGCGGCGTGGCCCAGGCCGAGGTCAGCATGAACGTGAGCAGGCCGGCCAACAGGGTTGCGCTTTTACGCGGTGTATCGAGTCGATATCCCATCGTGTTTCCCCTTTCCGTGACTCCGGTCAGATGAAAAACCCCAGGATGCCCAGGATCATGACCACCATGCCGATTGTGACGATCTTGCTGTCCGGTTCATGCAGATGCTGGCGAACCTCGAGCCGCATATGGTCGAGCTTGATATCCGGTTCCGCCGCCGGTGTGACTTCCACATGGTATTGCCCGGCCTGGACGACCTGGAAGAACAGGAGGTGTTCCTTGAACCTGGGATTGGAATCCGAGACGTGCTTGACGCCCAGGGTGAAGGTGAGCGGTTTGGCGGCCTCTCCGTTTTTGTAGAGTGTGGCCGCATAGCGGTCCTTGGGAGGTTTGCTCTCGTCCATGTTGGGCGAGAAGCTGCCGCCGGCAGCGAGAATCAGGCCCACGGGTGCCATGTCCGGCGTCAGGGAGAATTCAGGCGAACGCCAACTCGAGAGGGGAGCTGCATCAGCCTTGGTCAGCGTGAGCAGGGCCGCCTGGGAACCGGTATAGAACTTGGCATAGATCCAATAGGCCGGTCCTGCGACCAGGCCGACGATAAAAAGCAGGAGAGTGAGGGTTTTCATTGATCGAGGCTTTGTTGGGTAGGAGTGCCGGAAGGGATGTCAGTGCCGCCGGCCAGAAGATGGGAGAGGAAGGCCCGTAGTTTGGCGGGTTTCAGCGGTTTGTGCAGCACCGCCAGGCGACTGGCCTTGATGGCTTGAATGGTGTCCGGCGCGGTGTCGCCGGTCAACAGCGCGGCGGCGATATTCTGGCCGAAGGCCGCGCGCAGGATGCCGACGGCCTCGATGCCGGTTCGTCCATCGCGCAGTCGGTAGTCGCACAGGATGATGTCCGGTTTGCGCCCCAATTCAGTGAGTTCGGCGCGTACCTGCTCGGCGTCCTCGCCCACGGCCAGGGCCACGCCCCAGTGGTCGAAGACCTCCACCATCGCACCCAGGATGGCTTCGTCGTCGTCGATGAAAGCGACCAGGGCGTTTTCCAAAGGCAGGGCGAAACCGGGCGAAACCGGCAGGGTGGAGGCAATTTGCTGAGCGGCGGGAGCGCAGCGCGCGACGCGGAAATTGAAGCAGGAGCCACGCCCAAATTGTGAGTGCACACTTACGCGGCCACCCAGCAATTGCGCCAATCTGGCGACAATGGCCAAGCCTAGGCCAAGGCCCTTGTCGCGGTGCCGCTCCGGATTATTGAGCTGGAAATACTCCTCGAAGATGCGCGACTGGTATTCCTCGGGAATCCCCTTGCCGGTATCCCAGACTTCAAGCCGGATCCAATCCTTCTGGACGCGCCGTGCACCGATCAGCACCCTGCCCTGGTCGGTATAGCGCAGGGCGTTGGCCACCAGGTTGGAGAGGATGCGTTCCATCAGCACCGGGTCCGAATAGGCCCAAAGTGCCGTGGGTTGCACATCCAGACGCAAGTTCCGCTCGCGGGCCAGGGGAGCGAACTGGCGCTCCACGCTTTTCAGAACTTTCCCGATCGGGAAGCAGACCGGATGCGCTTCCACCACACCGGCATCCAGTTTGGATAAATCCAGGAGACCGTTCAGCAGACCTTCCATGGCGCCCGCGGAGGCTTCGATATGTTCCGCCAGACGGCGAGCCTCATCGTCCTTGACCCGTTCACGCAAGGCAGTGACCAGCAGGGTCAGGGCATGCAGGGGTTGCCGCAGGTCATGGCTGGCCGAGGCCAGGAAACGGGATTTCGCAAGCACGGCCGCTTCCGCCGCCAACTTCTGTCCGAGCAGTTCGGCTGTGGCTTCCAGAATTCGCCGCTCCAGGGTGATCTGGTTTTCTTCCAGGGCGTGGGCCATGCGGTTGACACCCCGTTCCAGCAAGCCGATTTCGCCGGGCGAGACCTCGGGGGTGCGTTTCGTCAGCTTGCCGTCGGCCAGGTAGGCAACTGTCTGAGTGATGGTGTGCAGGGGTTGGCTGACCCCGCCTGCCAGCCGCCAGGCCAGGACGAGGGCCAACACGATACTCACGCCAGCCATGCCGCCGGCAGCGATTCCGATCTGGGAACGGATCAGTTCAACTTTGGTATGGTCCAGGACAAGGACCATGAAAGCCCGGTTTTGTGGGCTATCGGATAGCTCCAGGTACGGATCGGTCTCGCCGGAAGCGCCCAGTCGCACGGGATGGGAGAAGAACAGTCGTGCGCCCTGGCGCCAATGAGCAGCCGGTGTTTTTCCGTCCAGCGATGGCAGGACGGCGGTATTCCCGCTGATGATCAACCAAGTCCTGCCGTCGTTGACGGCGATGGCCGGGATTTCCCGGGTCGTACGCTCGAAGTCCAGCAGCCGTTTCACATTTGGCAGGTTACCGGTGAAGAGGTCGTAGGCTACGGCTTCCGCAAGATGCCGCGAGGAATCGGATCCCAGGCGCTTCAGATCCCGCTCGGCCTCGCTGACGCTCCGATGGGCGAAATAGACGGCAAACAGACCAACCGCCACCAGCAACGGCACCAGCGCCACCACCAGAATGCGCAGCCGCAGACTCAAGGTGGGGCGGAAATTGCTCATGGGATCAGGGCGTTATCAGTCGGCTCCATCGAGCCCCATCTTCTGGGCCACCAATACGGCTTCGGTTCGATTGTTGACCTTGAGGATGCGAAAAATGGCGGCCATGTGCAGCTTTACGGTCCCTTCTGTCACATCCAGGACAAAGCCGATCTGCCTGTTGCTCTGGCCCTTGGCCAGCTCCCGCAGAACCTGGATCTGTCGGTAGGAAAGCGCCGGATAGCGGCTGCTGACCAGCGAAGGCGGTGTCCCTTCCGAATTGTCCAGCAGGGCGGGCGGAACATAGACACCACCGGCCAGGACCAGGCGCAGGGCGCCTAGAATTGTGTCGCTGGGTGAGGATTTGGTGATGTAGCCGAGAGCGCCCGCCGCCAGCAGTCGTTGGATGTCGTCGATCTGCTCGGACGCGGACAGTATGACCACGGGAGCCTCGGGAAAGGTGGCGCGAAAGCGGGTGACGCCTTCGACACCCGCCATGCCCGGCATGTAGAGATCCATCAGAACCAGATCCACTTCTTCGGCGCGATGCATGGTTTCGAAGGCGGACGGAAAATCGATCGCCTCCAGGATTTCGACATCGGGATCGAGTTTTTCCAGTACCGGTTTGACCCCCTCCCGGAACAGGGGGTGATCATCGGCCAGCAGAATCCTCACATCAGCCTCCCATTATCGAATCTCGGTTATATGGCTCAGTTATCCAGCACTACAGCCCCAGTCGTTGCCAGATGGTACTGGTCAGTCCAGCCTGGTTCAGCGCGTAGAAATGCAGTCCGGGCGCGCCGCCCTCCAGCAGCTTCTCGCACATGCCGGTGGTGAAATCCAGGCCGAAGGCCCGGATCGAGGCGGTGTCGTCCAGATAACTTTCCATCTTGCTGGTCAACCAGCGCGGAATCTCAGCGCCACAGGCTGCGGAGAAGCGGGACAACTGGCTGAAATTGGAGATGGGCATGATGCCCGGCACGATGGGCAGGGTCACCCCCAGCTCGGCACAGTCGTCGACGAAGTTGAAATAGGCGTCCGGGTTGAAGAAATACTGGGTGATGGCGGAATTGGCGCCAGCATCCACCTTACGCTTGAAGTTCTGCAGGTCGTCCCGGTAGTTGCGCGCCTGGGGATGGGTTTCCGGGTAGGCCGCCACCTCGATCTCGAACCAGTCGCCGGTCTCCTGGCGGATGAAACTGACCAGTTCGTTGGCGTAGCGGAATTCGCCGGGCTCGGCCATGCCGGAGGGCAGGTCGCCGCGCAGGGCGACGATGTGGCGGATGCCGTTGGACCGGTATGTTTCCAGGATCTCGCGCAGGTTTTCCCGGGTGGAGGCGACGCAGGACAGATGAGGCGCGGCGGCGAGTCCGTCGGCCTGGATCTCCAGCACGGTTTCCAGGGTGCGGTCCCGTGTCGAGCCGCCGGCGCCGAAGGTCACCGAGAAGAACTTGGGCTTGAGCTGGGCCAGTTGGCGGCGGGTATCGCGCAGCTTGGCCATGCCCTCCGGGGTTTTGGGCGGGAAGAATTCGATGCTGAAGGTGCGTTCGCTCATGATGGCTCGGGGACTGGATCGGTGCGGAATTCTATCCCAGGGCCACG
>CAZEOR010000260.1:0-4761 GCA_964513695.1 uncultured Thiobacillus sp. | reverse complement strand
CCACAGCGGCGTCTCCTCCTTGGCGCGGGTCACCAGGAAGATGGTGTAGTCGACGCCGAGTGCGACCAGGAACAGGAAAGCGAACAGCGGGGTGGTGATGTCCAGGGCCGGGAAGCCCAGTAGATGCACGCTGACCCAGCCGCCCAGGCCGATCTGTAACGCCACCAGGAACAGGACGCCCCGTGCCAATCCGACCGGCCCCACCCGGCCCATCGTCCGGATCGCCGGCCGCGCGCCCTCGCGCGTGACCAGCCAGCCCAAGAGGGCCAAGGTGGCCATGCCGCCGGCCAGATGGGAAGCCACCACCATGGGCTTCAACTGCTCGGTCACCGTCCACATGCCCAACAGGGCCTGGAAGATCACCAGGGCCAGCAAGGCGCTGGGCAGCCCGCGCCGATTCGGCGGCAGGCGGCGCCAAGCCAGCCAGGCGATGGCCAGGATCAGCAGCCCCAGCGTGCCGGCCAGATAGCGATGCAGCATTTCCTTCCAGGCCTTGGCGTGGGAAACGGGCCCCTGGGGATCGGCGGCATGGGCGGCAGAGATTTCCTCGACGGCATGCCAGGGGGTGGCCTGGCCATAGCAGCCAGGCCAGTCCGGGCAGCCCAGGCCCGCGTCCGACAAGCGCACATAGGCGCCCAGGACCACGACCGTGAAGGCCAGCCCCAGGGTGGACAGGAGCAGGGCACGGGGCATGTTCATCCGATTTTCGACGCCTTCAACAATTGGCGCAGGTCCCGGACCATGCCCTTGCCTTCCGGATCGGCCGGGAAACGCAGCATCACCCGGCCCAGCGGGTCCATGACATAGGTCCGGGCCGGTCTGCCGCTGGTCCAGGCGGACAGGGCTTCCCCGGACGCGGCATAAATTTTCAGGTCAGGCTCGCAGGCAATGGGACCGTCCATCGGCCGCACCGACACCCCCACGACCGCCCGCACCACCCTGCCCTGCTCCCGGCCCTGGGCGATGCGCACCTGGCGGCCGAGATGGATTTGCTTGCGGCAGGCTTCATCGCAATCTCCGCCGACCACCGTCAACAGGACCCAATGCCCGCGCAATGCCCCCAGGTCGGCGTGGCTGCCGGCAACATCCACCAGCCCGGCGATCCGGGGCGCGCGCGGTTCGACCAGTTCGCCGTAGTTGTTCATCCCGACCGGCCGCCAGACGTCCCGGGCGATCCAGGCCGCCAGGGCGGGCGCCGCGAACAGAGCCATCAACAACAGCAGCTTGATCCGGTCAGCGCGGGCCATGGAAACGCCTCCAGACGCCGTAATAGGCATACAGCGCCGCGATGGCGCCGGTGAGGGAAAACCATTGCACGGCATAGCTGACATGCCGCTCCACGCCGGCATCCGGGCGCGGCCAGTCACGCGCCAGGCCGTCCGAAGCGGGCGAGGTTTGCAGCAGCATGCGGTCCGCCAGGTCGGGGCGGAAGTCAGGGCGGTAGCCGCTCCGGAAGCGTTCCAGATCCAGGTTCTGCCAAACCCGGCCTTGCACGGACTGGGCGGAGAGTTCCACATAACGGCTTTGAGCCGGCACCAGCAGCCCTTCCAGCGCCACCGCGCCGGCCGGCGGCGGAGCGTGGAGCGGTGCGGCCCGATCGGCGTCGGCGGGCAGCCAGCCCCGGTTCACCAGCACGACGCCGCCGGTATGGATGACGGGCGAGATCACGTGATAACCGGCCCGGCCCCGATGGATGCGGTTGTCCAGGAAGATTTGATAGCTCCCGTCGAAGCGGCCAGTCACCCGCGCCCGGGTGTAGGGTGGAGCCGATGCCGGCAAGGCGGCGATGTCCGCGACAGGCAGACGCACCGCCGCATCGAAGGCGGCCTGCCGGGCCCGTTTCTCCTCGGCCCGGCCCAACTGCCATTGCCCCAGCCAGAAGGTCAGCCCGGCGAAGAACAGGGCCGCCAACGCGGGCAGCCAGGCCGGACGGCGGGGTACCCGCGCGGATGCCCGCCCGGAATCCGGCGGCGCTACACTGCCGGCCAAAGAAGACCCGATAGGAGACTCAACTTCCATGCGCATCCTGGTCTACCTCCTCCTTGCCCTGATCCTGCTCAGCCTGGCCAGCGCCCTGGTGTACCTGGTGCGCGACCGGGGCGTCGGAGACCGCACGGCCAAGGCCCTCACCTTGCGCATCGGCCTGTCCATCGGGCTGTTCCTCATATTGATGGTCGGCCATTACCTGGGCTTGTTTCCGCAGATTTGAACTAGAGCCAGTACACCAGCACGAACAGCAGCAGCCAGACTACATCCACAAAGTGCCAGTACCAGGACACCGCCTCGAAGGCGAAGTGGTGATCCGGCCTGAAGTGCCCGGCCAGGCTACGCCCCAGGATCGTCAGCAACATCAATGAACCGATGGTGACGTGGAGTCCGTGGAACCCCGTGAGCATGAAGAAGGTGGCGCCGTAGATGCCGGCTCCCAGGGTCAGGCCCAGTTCCGAGTAGGCATGGTGGTATTCATAGGCCTGGAAGCCGATGAAGGTGAGACCCAGTGCGATGGTCAGCGCCAGTCCCAGAATCAACTGCCCGCGCCGGCCGCGTTTGAGGCCCCAGTGGGCCCAGGTTACCGTGGCACCGGAACTCAGCAGCAACAGGGTATTGAGAGCCGGAATCCCCCAGGGCGTCATGGGCTCGAAACTGGTCTTGAGGCCCGGCCCGACCGTGGGCCAGCCGCCGGTATAACCTGGCCAGAGCAGGCGCAACTGTTCGCCGCCGGCCAGATCCGGCACGGAGATCACGCGGCCGTAGAACAGGGCACCGAAAAAGGCGGCGAAGAACATCACCTCGGAAAAGATGAACCAGCTCATGCCCCAGCGGAAGGACATATCCACCTGGGCGTCATGAAGTCCCGCCTCGCTCTCGTGGATGACCCTGCCGAACCAGCCCACCAGCATGGTCGCCAGGGCGGCGGCGCCGGCCGCAAGCAGCCAGCCGCCGCCGACCAGGCCGTGGATCATCAGGGTCCCGCCCAGGGCGCCGCACATCAGGGCGAGGGAGCCGACGATGGGCCAGTAGGAGGGTTCGGGCAGGAAGTAACCGCCGGTATGGGTGCTCATGGCCATCCCTCCATCACGATGTCACCAGTTGGACCAGGCCCAGCAGAGTGAAAACCAGCACGGCCGTGCCCAGAATCCCGGCGATGATGATCTGCGCGGGCTTCAACCGGGCCGCGTCCCGGTCCAGGTCGTGACCTTTGCGCACACCGAAAAAGCCCCAGAACACAGTCCGCCAGGCACTCATGTTTTCCCCCCTCCATCTTGTCGAAAGAAGGTGTAGGACAAGGTCACCACATTCATATCCGCGCCAAGGCGCCGGTCCAGCACGAACAGCACTGGTAGGCGCAGCTTCTCGTGGGGCGCGAGGCGCTGTTCACGGAAACAAAAGCAATCGATCTTCTTGAAATGGGCACCTGCGGCGGCCGGCCCGTAACTGGGAACGGCCCGCCCCACCAAGGGGTGGTCGGTGAGGTTTTCCAATTCGTATTCCACTTGGACCAGTTGACCCGGATGCGCATCCACCGGCATCCGTGGAGCGGTGAAACGCCAGACCGCGCCATCCTGCACGTTGGCCACCAGTTCGATGCGTACGCGCCGGCTGAAATCCACCTGGGTATTGTTGGCCAGGGCCTGGGCGGCATCCCGATTAAGGCCGGTCAGATCGCAAAACACGCCGTAGAGGGGAATGAGGACGAAACCGAAACCGAACATGAGCAGTGCGGCCAGCGCGAGCCTGCGCAGTGTGAGGGCGTTGATCTGTCCGAGATCGCCGGCATTCATTGCAGATAACCCAGCACGGTGAAGGAGAACATGGTCACCGCCAGGAGCGTAAGCGCCAGCGCGGTGCGCAGCTTGCGCGAGTCGCCATGCAAACCAGAGCGGTTCACTTCAACTCCGGCGGATGCACGAAGGTGTGGTAAGGCGCCGGCGACGCCACCGTCCACTCCAGTCCCTGGGCGCCTTCCCAGGCACGGGCTTCGGCCTTCGCGCCACCCCGGATGCATTTCAGGATCACGACCAGCAGCAGGATCTGGCTGGCGCCGAATACGAAGCCGCCGATGGACGCGATGCGGTTGAAATCGGCGAATTGCAGAGCGTAGTCCGGGATACGCCGGGGCATGCCGGCCAGGCCCAGGAAGTGCATGGGGAAGAACAGCACGTTCACCGAAACCGCCGACAGCCAGAAATGCCAGCGCCCCAGGGTTTCGTCGACCATGTGGCCTGTCCACTTGGGCAACCAGTAATAAATGCCCGCGTAGATCGAGAACAGGGCGCCGGTCACCAGCACGTAATGGAAGTGGGCCACCACGTAATAGGTGTCCTGCAACTGGATATCCACCGGCGCCATGGCCAGCACCAAGCCGGAGAAGCCGCCGATGGTGAACAGGCAGACGAAGGCCACGGCGAACAGCATGGGGGTTTCGAAAGTGAGGCTGCCCTGCCACATGGTGGCGACCCAGTTGAACACCTTCACCCCGGTGGGCACGGCGATCAGCAGGGTGGCGTACATGAAGAACAACTGGGCCGCCGCCGGCATGCCCACGGTGAACATGTGGTGGCCCCAGACGATGAAGGACAGGATGGCGATGGACGCCGTGGCGTAGACCATGGAGGCATAGCCGAACAGGGGCTTGCGTGAGAAGGTGGGGATGATGGTGGAGATGATGCCGAAGGCCGGCAGGATCAGGATGTAGACCTCCGGGTGGCCGAAGAACCAGAAGATGTGCTGGAACATGACCGGGTCGCCGCCGCCGGCCGC
>CAZEOR010000259.1:0-4796 GCA_964513695.1 uncultured Thiobacillus sp. | reverse complement strand
GGTCTTTCAACATGACGTAGTCATCCATGACAAATCCGCCTCCTATGTCTTCCACGATCAGAGTGGCAACCGTGAATCCCTGCTTGAGATAGGCGTCGATGGCCTGCTGGTTTTGCCGATTCACCCGCAGCACCAGTCGGGTACATCCATGGCTTCGTGCTCTGACTTCCATCTCGGTCATGAGTTTGCCGCCGATGCCGTGGCGTTGCCAGTCCAAATCCACGTAAAGCTTGTCGAGTTTGTAGTCCCCGTCTTCCAGGGGATGGCCGTGGGCGAAGCCGACCAGGACATCGCCGGCCCGTGCCGCAAGCCACAGATCGCCGCGGGCCAGGAGTTGGCGCACCAGCCCGGGCTTATAGCGTTCGGCCAGCATGTATTCGATCTGCCGCGGCGAGATGATGCCGGGATAGTGATTACGCCAGACCCGGCCGGCCAACTCCACCAGGGCTTCCGCCTCTTCCAGCCGAAGGGAGCCGATTTCGATTTCATTCATACAGGCTGGGCTCTCCCTCTGGCCGGGTCTTGAAACGTTTGTGCAACCAGAAATATTGCTCGGGCATTTCCCGGATGCGGTCTTCGATGAAAGCGTTCATGCGCCGGGTATCCGCTTCCACGTCTCCGCTCGGGAAATTCTCCCAGGCAGGATGGAAACGGGCCACGAAACCGTGCTCTTCCCAACTCGTGATACAAGGGATGACGACCGCTCCGGTAGCCTTGGCGATGCGGGACAAACCCGTGACAGTGGCAGCCGGCACGCCGAAGAAAGGCGAGAAGATGGCGTCCTTGCGGCCAAAATCCATGTCCGGCAGGTAATAGAAAGGCAGACCCTTCCGTATTGCCCGGATCACCGGCTTGATGCCATCGTGGCGGGAAAACATTTCCGAATGTTTGTCCGCGTGGCTGAACCGGGTGCGGGCACGCAACATGAGCCGATCGATATGGGGATTCTTGATCCGCGCGTAGAGAGAGACAATGGGCGCGTATTCAGCCGTGACCCGAACGCCACCGATATTCAGCCCGACGAAATGGGGGGCGAGCCAGATCACTGGCTTGCCGGCATGGGCCAGATAGTGTTCGCATCCCTCAAGTCGTGTCAGCCGTTCCACTTCGTCCCGATTGCCCCACCAGGACACGGTTTCAAGCAAGGTCGCCCGCCCCAGGGCGCGGAAATGGGCCAGGAGCAGTCGTGCCCGTCCCGCTTCGGCATGTTCCGGGAAACACAGACGCAGGTTGGTGGCGCCGATCCGGCGACGTTCTGCCGCCAGGTAATACAACACGGAGCCCAGTGTCGTACCCAGGGCACCTAGCATTCGCGCCGGCAACGACCGCCACAAAAGCCACAGGAGGGCGATACCGACTCGCCTCATGCCGGCGGCTCCAACGGGGGGCTCTCACCAGGGTGCAGACGATGCACCCGGTAGGTCCAGAGATACTGTTCCGGCAATCGGCGCACCGATTCCTCCAAAGCACGGTTGACGATTTGCATGGCATGTTCCGTCTCGACGGGCAGATCCGGCAGGGGCTCGATCACCAGCCGATACCCCCTTCCCAGAGGCAGGCGTTCGCAACAGAACAACAAAGGCTTGGCACCGGATGCACCGGCAAGTCGATAGAGCAAGGTTGGCATATAGGCCCAACGGCCGAAATATGACGCCCAGGCACCCTCGCCTTTGTTGGCCTTCTGGTCAGGCAACACCCAGGCGGTTTCGTTACGTTTCAAGGCGGTAAGCAGTGCACGCACACCCTTCAGATTCGGTTCCACCACCTTGGCATACCCCCGGTTGCGGCCGGCCAGCATCATTTCATGAACCCAGTCCTGGCGGGGACGGCGATAGAGGGCGGTGATGGGTAGACGGGCGGCCAAATAGAGTCCGGCCAATTCCAGACAACCCAGGTGGGGACCAAGGACGATCAAACCCTTGCCTTCCCGAAGCGCGGCCTCGACGAATTCCCAGCCGCGCACCTCGCGCACCCACCCCGTGACCTCATCCAGTGGCCTTAGCCAGATTGGCACCAGTTCAACGATGCCTTTGCCAAGCTCGATGGATGACCGAATCAACAAGGCGGAAGAATACAAACCAGCCTGGCGCAGGTTTTCCTCGATGGCCTGGCGATGGCGACCGCGCAGCAGACTCATGAGTCCCAGGATCGCGCCGATAAGATGCACCACCGGTAGCGGCAAGCGGGCGAACAGGCGGAAAAGTGAGCCCCTGATATCCAAGCAATCCCTTGATCGTTGATGAAAACCCTCGGCGAGTTTGACCGAACGGAGGGCGGACCCCTAGAATTATCGAGCCGCCGAGTTAATTGCAGCAATGCATTCCGACAAATTGCGGGCGGGGTACAAATACTGCTAAAGCGTCCCGCTCCTGTTCCCCGGAGCCGGTTCGCCGGTCACAGTTGGGGATACACACAGGAGCCTGACATGAGCAAGGACTACTTCTTCACCTCGGAATCCGTTTCCGAAGGCCATCCGGACAAGGTCGCCGACCAGATTTCAGATGCCATCCTCGATGCCATCCTGGTCCAGGATCCCACCGCCCGCGTCGCCGCCGAGACCCTGGTGACCACCGGCCTGGTGGTACTGGCCGGTGAGATCACCACCCACGCCCAGGTCAACTACGCCAAGGTGGCCCGGGAAACCGTGCGTTCCATCGGCTATGCCGATCCCCACCTGCGCTTCGACGCAGACGGCTGCTCGGTGCATGTCTGCTACGGCCAGCAGAGCCCGGACATCGCCCAGGGCGTGGACCGTGCCTCCGACGATTACCTGAACCAGGGCGCCGGCGATCAGGGCCTCATGTTCGGCTACGCCTGCGACGAGACGCCGTCCCTGATGCCCATGCCCATCTATCTGTCGCACCGGCTGGTGGAACGCCAGGCCATGCTGCGCAAGGATGGCCGCCTACCCTGGCTGCGCCCTGACGCCAAGTCACAGGTCACACTGAAATACGTGAACGGTCTGCCTTTCAGCATCGACACCGTGGTTCTTTCCACCCAACACACGGGAGACATGGCGGAAGAGGTGAACGGCAACCGGCGGATGAAACAGTCCGCCATCGACGCCATCATTGAAGACATCATTCAGCCGGTTTTACCGAAAGAGCTGATCAAGGGCGACATCAAGTACCTTGTGAATCCCACGGGCTGCTTCGAGATCGGCGGCCCCCACGGCGATGCCGGCCTCACTGGCCGCAAAATCATCGTTGACACATATGGCGGCGCGGCGCCCCATGGCGGCGGTGCCTTCTCCGGCAAGGATCCGTCCAAGGTGGACCGTTCCGCGGCCTATGCCGCCCGCTACGTGGCGAAAAACATTGTCGCCGCGGGCCTGGCTAGCAAATGCCTGGTCCAGGTCAGCTATGCCATCGGCGTGGCACAGCCTACTTCCATCATGGTGGAGACCTATGGCACGGGCAAAGTTACCGACGAGAAGCTGACCGAACTTGTGAAGCAGCATTTCGACCTGCGTCCCAAAGGCATCGTCGCCATGCTTGATCTGTTGCGGCCCATTTATCGCAAGACCGCCGCCTACGGACACTTCGGCCGTGACGAACCGGAATTCACCTGGGAAGCCACCAACAAGGCCGAGATCCTCAAGTCCGACGCCGGTCTCTGAGCCTCCCGATTCATGCCCGACCAACCGGGCTGAATCACCTCATGACTCCACCTAGCGACACCCTCACCGCCACCGTCCTGGTGCTTTCGGTGGGGGTGCAGTTTGCCGCTGCCCTTGTAGCCATGGGCCAGATGCGCCTGGTGGGCCGCTATCGTTATGCTTGGCTTGCCATTTCCATCGCGCTGACCCTGATGGTCCAGCGCCGTGCCGCTTCCCTGCTGGACCTGATGCGAGATGGCAGCGACCAGTATTCCAGTGCTCTGGTCGGTCTGTTGGTTTCAATATTGATGCTGATCGGCGTACTGGGCCTGCGCGCCTTGTTCGCAGACATGCGCCGCCAGGAACGTGAACTGGTGCGGCTGGCCACCACGGATGCCCTCACCCAGGCCAACAACCGGCGCCATGCACTGGAACTGGCCCGGCAAGAACTTTTCCGACAACAGCGAACCGGCCGTCCCCTGGCACTGCTGGTCTTGGATCTGGACCATTTCAAGGCAGTCAACGACACCTATGGACACGCCACGGGTGACGCCGTTCTGATCGGGGTGAGCACGGCTTGCCGGGAAGCCCTGCGCTCCATGGATATCTTCGGCCGCCTGGGCGGCGAGGAATTCATCATAGTGCTGCCGGAAACTGACGAAACCCAGGCCATCACATCCAGTGAACGTCTACGAACCCGTATATCCGCCCTGGAAATCGCGGCGGCGACCTCCAGCATCCATATCACAGCCAGCATCGGTATAGCTGTCGCCACCTCGACCAAGACCGCCGATGCCGATGCCATCCTCGCTCAATTGTTGCGCCGGGCGGATACCGCCCTCTATGCAGCGAAATCCGGCGGACGCGACCGTTGCGTGGTTTGGCATCCGGAGCTGGCGGAGCAACCCGCCCCCACAGCGGATGACCTGGCGCCGGCTTCACCGTAAAATCCGCCTACTCCGAGGAGCGCTGCAGGAGAAAGGTCGACCGGCCAGCCGGTTCCTCATCCCAGGCTCGGAATCTCATAACGGCGCTCGCGACATCAACCCGTGCCGGGTTCGGAAGCATCGCGAGCGGATGGAAAATCCCTCACTTCCCCCGACCACACGCAAGGAGCAACGCATGAACGCTGTGGCAGCAAACTTCACCGACTTCAAGGTCGCCGACATGGCCCTGGCCGACTGGGGCCGCAAGGAAA
>CAZEOR010000258.1:0-4847 GCA_964513695.1 uncultured Thiobacillus sp. | reverse complement strand
ACCTTGATGTCGTCGCAGTAGCCGGCCAGGGCTTCGTCGATGGCGTTGTCCAGCACCTCGAACACCATGTGGTGCAGGCCGGAACCGTCGGAGGTGTCGCCGATGTACATGCCGGGACGCTTGCGCACCGCCTCCAGGCCTTCCAGTTGTTGGATGCTGTCCTCGTCGTAACCGCCGTTGCCGTTCTCGTGTTCCACGTGAAACCTTCTCTCTGGGTAATGAATGAATCGGGGCAAGGAGCGGTTTCCCGCTCCTTGCCCCGGCGCCCTGTCGCGTTAAATCCGCATGGGCATGACCACGTAGCGGAAGCTGTCTTCTCCCGGCACGGTGATCAGCAGGGAACTGGTGGGATCCCCGAAGCTGCACTGCACGGCTTCCGCCGTGAGGTTGTTGAGCACGTCCTGCAGGTACTGGACGTTGAAACCGATATCCAGCGGCTCACCGGCATAATCGATATCCAGTTCCTCCTGGGCCTCTTCCTGCTCGTTGTTGCTGCAGGCGATGCGCAGGCTGCCCGGGGTGAGCGCTAGGCGTACGCCGCGGTACTTGTCGTTGGTCAGGATGGCCGCGCGGGTCAGGGACTGGGACAGGCGCTGGCGCTGCATGGCGAAGGCCTTGTCGTGGCCGACGGGGATGACCCGCTGCCAATCGGGAAACTTGCCGTCCACCACTTTGCTGCGCAGTTCGAAATCAGCGCGGCGGAACACAACCTGGCTCTGATTAACCTGGATATGGACAGGATCGTCACCATCTCCCAGCAATTTGCCCAGTTCCAGAACGGTTTTTCTTGGCAGGATGACATCGATGCCCTGGGCAATTTCCACTTCCAACTCGGTACCATCCACTGCCAATCGATGGCCGTCAGTTGCTGCGACGGTAAGGCGTTTTCCCTGGACCGAGAACAACATGCCGTTGAGGTAATAACGAATGTCCTGGACCGCCATGGCATATTGCACACGGGATAAGAGCTGCTTGACCTTGCCCTGTGGAAGACTGAAGGACACGCCCTGGCCTTCCGGGATCTGTAGTTTGGGGAAATCACGGGCCGGTAATGTTTGCAAACTGAAGCGGCTGCGTCCCGACTGCACCTTCAACAACTCCCCAGTCAGATCCAGAGCGATGGGCTCCACATCGGGAAGTGAACGGCAGATGTCCAGCAACTTGCGTGCAGAGACAGTCAAGGAAGCGTCTGCCGCTCCCTGTTCTTCCGCCCAGGTACTGATCTGCAACTCCAGGTCAGTCGCAACGAATGCAGCGCGTCCACCCACCACTTCCACCAGCACGTTGGAGAGAATGGGCAGAGTGTGCTTGCGTTCGACCACACCGGCCACCGCTTGCAGAGGTTTGAGCAAGGCGTCCTTGGATGATTTAAGTACAAGCATTTATATATATTCCTGATGGTAGTGATAGGTCAGGCGGTTTCTTCCGGATAAGCACGGAAAGTGTATCAAAATCATTGATTTAAGCTGTGGAAAAATAGGGTGGTAAGTATGTGGATAAAAACGGGGAAAAATGTGGACAGATTCATCCTCGGCCACGAATAGGGTTTTATCCACAAAGAGTCCCAGGGATGTGCACAGAGTTATCCCGTCAATACCTGGATCAGCAGGTTGTAATCCTTGCGCAGGGTAGAGTCGCTTGCTTTGAGTTCTTCTATTTTTGCGCAGGCATGAAGGACCGTGGTGTGGTCGCGTCCTCCGAATGACTGGCCAATCTCCGGATAGGAAAGATCGGTCAACTCTCTGGCCAGAAACATGGCCATCTGCCGGGGCCGGGCCAGCGCGCGAGTGCGCTTCTTCGAATACATGTCCGCCACCTTGGTCTTGTAGTAGTCGGCAACGGTCTTCTGAATGTTCTCGATAGAAATCTGCCTGTTCTGTACGGCAAGCAGATCTTTCAGAGCCTCTTTGGCCAGTTCCACTGAAATGGGCTGCTTGTTGAAGCGGGCGAAGGCGATGACCCGTTTGAGAGCGCCTTCCAGTTCCCGTACGTTGGAGCGCACCTGCTTGGCTATGAAGAAGGCAGTGCCTTCGTCCAAGGTGGCTTTTTCAAGACGCGCCTTGTCAAGCAGGATGGCTACCCGCATTTCAAGTTCCGGTGGTTCCAGCATGACGGTGAGGCCCCAACTGAAGCGCGATTTCAGGCGCTCCTCGATACCCGCCATGTCTTTTGGGAAAGTATCACTGGTGATAATGACCTGCTTGTGTTCCTCGATCAGTGTGTTGAAGGTATAGAAAAACTGTTCCTGGGTACCTTCCTTGCCTGCGAAGAACTGGATGTCGTCGATCAACAGAAGATCAAGGGAGTCATAGCGTCGCTTGAAGTCGTCGTAGGAATTGGCGCGCACCGCTCGAACCATATCGGACACGTAACGGTCTGCATGAATATAGCGGACTCGTGCCTTGGGGTTGGATTGCACCATACGGTTACCAATGGCTTGAACCAGATGGGTCTTGCCCAGCCCAACACCACCGTAGACGAAGAGCGGGTTGTAGCCAGCGCCTGGATTATCGGCGACTTGCAGTGCGGCAGCCCGGGCCAGATCATTGGCCTTGCCAGGAACGAAGGTGTCGAAGCTGAACAAGGCATTCAAACGGCTTTCGTCTGCGCTTACGGATTTCTCCGGCTGGGCCGCAACCTTGTTTATTTTCTTCGGTTCTTCCCTGACAGGAGCACTCGTTGAGGTGGTTTTTATTTTGACATTCGATTTGGGTACCGAGTTATCCGTGAAATTCTTCTCCGGCTGGGCACGCTGGTCTGAAATCATCAGGGATACGGAAGGCGCTTCAGGAAAGAAACCACGAGCCAGTAGATCTATTTGGGGCAGGAACTTGTCCCGCACCCATTGGGCTACAAAACGGTTTGGCGCGTTGACTACCACGTTGCCGGTGGCAACTTCCACAACCAGAGGTTTTATCCAGGTGTTGAGCTGCTGGGCGTTCAGAGAACGCTCGAAATGGGCGAGGCAATGGCTCCAGAAATCGTCCATAACGCAGCGGGATTTGAGGCCGGTAGGAGGGAAGCCAGCATTCTAACACTGAGGATTTGGCTGCCGGAAAAGTTTGACAAATCAGAGGGCTAGCGGTCTAATGCTCTGCTTTTTCGTAGCTGACATTATTGCTCCCGAGGATTCACCATGAAACGCACCTATCAACCTTCCGTCGTTCGTCGCAAGCGCACCCACGGTTTCCGCGCACGCATGAAGACCAAAGGCGGCCGCGCGGTCATCAATGCTCGCCGTGCCAAGGGCCGCAAGCGCTTGGCAGTCTGAGCCAACTGCTTGATACAGGGCTCGGGCACCATGCCCTTCGCCTTCGGGCGAGAAAAGAAAATGCGCAAAACGGATGAGTTTTCATCCGTTTTTCGTTTTCGGTGCGTAAGCGGAGGTGACGGCCTTGATATTCTGGTGGCGCCCAACGGCTTGAACTACGCTCGACTTGGCTTGATCATTCCCAAGAAGATTGTTGCCACGGCAGTGGGTCGTAATCGGGTCAAACGCCTGCTGCGCGAAGGTTTCCGCCTGCACCAGGCCGAACTGGCTGGACTGGATGTTGTTGCTCGCTTGAAAGCACGGATGACTGAAGACATCCTTAAATACACATTCCGGACCGGCATGGGTCAATGCAAGGCCTGCGTGGAACACCGAGTTGAACGAACCAGCCCGGCAAAGGGTTCCGCTTGAGCCATCCCTTTTCCTGATCCGACTCAGACTAGCCATTTAATTAAGATATCGCCATGGATACCCAGCGCATCATCGCGTTCATTGTTTTCTCTTTCTCGATTCTGCTTCTATGGGAATCCTGGCAGAACCATAACAACCCGCTGCCTGCGGTAGATGTTCAGGCGAAAAAAAATGTCGTCCCTGCTGCCCCACTGAGCGCCTCCCTCCCACAACCTGGCCAGTCGCTCAGCCCTGCTGCTCCGACTGCTGAAATCGGGCAGGTTCAGCGGGGCGCCCGCGCCAAGGTAATTACCGATGTACTGAATGCCCAGATCGACGCCAATGGTGGTGATC
The DNA here is from genome assembly GCA_964513695.1 of uncultured Thiobacillus sp. Classification (GTDB taxonomy): domain Bacteria; phylum Pseudomonadota; class Gammaproteobacteria; order Burkholderiales; family Thiobacillaceae; genus PFJX01. The sequence continues at coordinate 832 of CAZEOR010000258.1, read as the reverse complement.
TGCGAGAGCTTGTACTCACTTCCTATCGCCAGAACGAGGACGCCAGCCAGCCCTTCCGGTTGTTCGAAGAAAAGGCGGGACGTGATTATTTTGCCCAACTTGGCTTCGTCGGCAGCACGCTGCCCACCCACAAGACCGTCTTCGAATTGGTGCCGGGTGAGTACCACCTCAAGGATGGCGAGAACGAACTGAAGGTCGAGCTCAAGGCCGCCATGAATGGCGCCGAAGTTGTCCGCACATACACCTTCAAACGCGGCAGTTATGTGGTGGATGTGGATACTCGCGTGAAGAACGTCGGCGCCACAGCCATCGAGGGCTTCCCTTATTACCAGTTCCTGCGCCATGGCCAGGCTCCGGAAGGCCAATCCAAGTTCATCAGCACCTTTACCGGCCCGGCGATATATACCGAGGCCGGTAAGTTCCAGAAGGTGAAATTCGAGGACATCGCAAAAGGTAAAGCCGAACACGCCAAGGAGGCCAAGGATGGCTGGATCGGCTTGATTGAGCACCACTTCTTTGCCGCCTGGATGACCCGCGACCCAGGTGATGCCAGTTCACGGGAGTTTTACACCCGATCCGTCGGCAAGGACGAATATTCGGCCGGCGTCATTCTTCCTGCCGTCAAGCTCAACCCGGGCGAGGAAAAAACCACGTCCATGCGCCTGTATGCCGGCCCACAGGAACTGGAGAAGATCAAGTCTCTCGCTCCGGGCCTGGATCTGGTCGTGGACTACGGCTGGCTGACCGTACTGGCCTATCCGCTGTTTGTTGTATTGAATTGGCTCAACAACCTTGCTCATAACTGGGGCGTAGCCATCATTCTGCTGACGGT
>CAZEOR010000257.1:0-4850 GCA_964513695.1 uncultured Thiobacillus sp. | reverse complement strand
AGCGACCGGTGATAGTCGAGCGCAGCGAGCCAATCAATAGCCTCCCCGCGAGGGGAGGATGGGAGGGGCGGGCCTTCAATTCGCCTTTCGCGTGTTTCATCATCAGCGGGTGTCTCTCGCTGCCATGAGCGTCAGATGATTTCCAGCTCGGCGCGCAAGGCGCCAGCCGATTTCATCGCCTGCAGGATCGCGGTCAGATCCTGCGGATTGGCGCCCAGGGCCTTCATCTGGGCTTCCAGCACCTTGGAAGACTGGATGCGCATCTTCAGGCCCTTGAAGTCCTCCACCGTGTGCATGGGCTTGTTGGCACTCATCTGCTTGAAGCCGTTGTCCCAGAAAGCCAGGCCGGTAATGCTCTTGGCTTCCAGCAGGTTGAACAGTTTCTTGCCGATGTCGCCGTCCATCACCCGGTACAGGGATTCCTTATTGGGAAAGATGTAGGGCAGGTCGAACAGTTCGAAAGAACGCACGCCCAGGGGTCCAAACTTGGCCAGGGACGGCGCCAGCATCTGGACGGCGCCGAGCTGGAGAGCTTCCATCTCTTCCCGGTCCTTGTACAACTGGCTGTTGGGGTAGACCTCGACCTTGACCGCGCCCTTGGTGCGCTCTTCGGCCAGTTTCTTGAAGTGTTCGGCGGCCCGGCCTTTTGGCGTATCCGGGGCGACCACGTGGGAGAACTTGATGACGATGGGCTCGGCGGCCTGGACGGTAAAGGCGGCGAGGCCCAGTGCCAACGCAATAAGTGAAGCACGCAGACGCATTTGATTCCCCTCTTCTGAGACTGGTCGGAAAGGTTTAGGGAGGTCCGCCCGATGCACGGCTACATAAGCGGATAAGCAGCTCCTTATAAAGCATGCTAGAGCGCGATCCACGGGATGGCAAGGTGAATTCAGATGGCATCTTGACCTTTGCGAAGAGTGAGCATCGGCCAACCATTTCGTTCGGCATGACTTCTCAAAGTGGAATCCGGGTCCACCGCCACGGGATGGTGGACCCGGGCAAGCAAGGGCAGGTCGTTCAGAGAGTCGCTGTAGAACCAGCTCTCCGTCACATCGGCCCAGGTCTTGCTCTGGCTCGCCAGCCACTGATCAAGACGGGCCACCTTTCCCTCCTTGAAGGAAGGTATGCCGGCGGGCCGGCCGGTGAATTCCATGCCGTTCTGTTCCGGCTCCGTGGCGATCAGGTGGGGCACACCCAGGTGGGCGGCGATGGGGGCGGTGACGAAACTATTGGTGGCGGTGATGATCACTAGCACATGGTCCTTGTGCTGCCGCAGAAGTTCAGGAGTTCCTGAAGCGATGATGGGAATGATCTTGCGGGCCATGAAGTCCCGGTGCCATGCATCCAATTGGGCACGCGGATGGCGCGACAGGGGTTTCAACTGGAAATCCAGGAACTCGAAGATGTCCAGGGTGCCTGCCTTGTACTGGTCGTAGAAATCCTGGTTGCGGGCCTCGTAGATTTCCCGGTCCAGCACTCCCTGCTCGATCAGGTACTGGGCCCACTCGAAGTCGGAATCCCCAGCCAGCAGGGTGTTGTCTAGGTCGAACAAGGCTAGGCGCATGGCAATGTCCATCAGGGTTTTCTAATAAAATCGAGGCATTGTAGCCGAGGCAAATCATGAATCTGATCTCCTCCAACATCCCAGCCGCCTGGCTGTGGACGCTCTGGGCGCTGGCGGCTGCCGTGGGTTTTCTGATCGTCCGCCGAGCGGGCTGGCGCATGCTGCTGAATTCGGCCAACCTGAACGTGTTCCTGGCCGCCACCGTGGCCGTGCTGGGATTGTGGCTGATCAAGACCGGCATCAAGCCTGGCCTCAACTTTCACCTGCTCGGGGCGACCGCCCTGACCCTGATGTTCCGGCCTCTGTTCGCCCTTTTCGCCATCGCACTCATCACCGCCGCCCTCAGTCTATGGAATGGGGAATTTGCCGCTTTCCCAGCCAACTGGCTGATCATGGGGGCGGTGCCGGTAGGTGTGTCCTGGACCTTGTTCCGCCTGATCGACGGCAAGCTGCCCAATCACTTCTTCATCTATGTCTTCCTCAACGCCTTCTTCGGCTCAGCCATGGCCATCGCCGCGGTGGGCTTGGCCTCGACCGGATTCGCCGCGCTGGCGGGGGCGTATCCGTTGGCCTATCTGCTGGAGGAATACCTGCCCTACTACCTGTTGATCGCCTGGAGCGAGGCCTTCGCCACAGGCATGCTGATCACCATGATGGTGGTCTATAAGCCGGAATGGGTCGCCACCTTCGACGACCGCCGCTATCTGCTCGACAAGTAGCCGGATGTCGCCCCTCAAGGCTCATAAGCGAAGAACAAACGTGCCCGTTGCAGCAAACCGTTGCCTGGAACAGTGCGCGCGGCGCCCGGTTCCAGGACAGTCTCCACCAGGCGCACGCGTTTCATCATCTTGCTGGATTCCTTGCCGTCACCTGCGGGGAGGATCGTTGGCGAACCGGGCAAGATCCAGACAGCGGTGGATGTTTTTCCCGGCTCCCCTTTGAGGATATGGGCAGGTTCGGCTTGTATCGGCGAGTGACAACCCGTTGATTTTTCCGCAGCCAGTCTTTCCATGGGGCCACGGGCACCGCGATTGAGGCGCTCCAGTGCATCCTTCATGGCTTCCGGAGAGCCACACAGGTCCCACACCACCAAGCGGGCGGAGACACCCGCCTCTTCTTCCGGCAGGATCAGACGAAGAGTCCACGCCCCACCTTCTCCAAACTCCTGGGGTGCCACCACTTCCAGGCGTCCGCGCGTAGCCCAGGGCACACGGGTCACTCGCCCCGCCAGGGTTTTCCACTCGAAGCCCTCCATGAACCAATCCACGCTGGATTCACCATAGTCGAGCCCGTAACCGGTCAGCATTCCGTCCTGATCCAGCCGGTCCACATCCGCCATCACCACCGCTTCCAGCGCCTCGCCAGACAAGTTGAAACGGTAGGTGCGCGTACGGACCCAGCGTAGTGCCGGAGACGGAGCGGTGTTTTCGATATCTGGTGGTGAGATTTCCGTGGAACGGGAACCCAGGCGCAAATTCTCCAGCAGCGTCATGACCGGCACGGGCAAAGTCGTCACGGTACCCGGCACGAACACCAGCAAGCTGTAGGCGCGCCCATCGAACACTGTGGACAACTGGAACACCCCCATGCCGTTCTCGCTGGATGGCCGGCGCAGGTAGCGCCATTTCACGCCGCCAGCCTCCACCCAATCGATCAGAACCGCCTTGCCATAGGTGGCGCGCCAGTAGCGGGTGAGTTTGTCGTAGTAACCATCGGCGTCACCCTTGATGAGCGGCGCCCGGCGCAGGAGAACGACTTGGGAGGCGACTGCCTGGTCAGCGCGTTGGTCCAGGAGATAGACCTCATCCGCCTGCTCCTGTTCTGACGGCCCCCGCTGCCAGGATGGATTGAGTGGCACAAGCAGGGACTCGATTCGCAGAGGTTCGGCCAGTATCCGCGACGGCCAGGCACAAACCGCCGCCAGCATCACGCCGACCCGCAACCCTTTTCCAGGATTCATGCTAAAACGCCGCCCCATGTTCTCCAGAGCCACCACGATACCCGAGCTTGCCTTTCCTGAGCACCTGCCGGTGTCGGCGCGCAGGGAGGACATCGCCGCCGCCCTCGACGGGCATCAGGTCGTCATCGTCTGCGGTGAAACCGGTTCCGGCAAGACCACGCAGTTGCCGAAGATCGCCCTTGCCGCCGGAAGAGGCTTCAAGGGCCGCATCGGCATGACCCAGCCGCGCCGTATCGCCGCGAAGAGTGTGGCGGCCCGCATCGCCGAGGAAACGAAATCCCGCCTGGGCGGCCTGGTTGGTTGGCAGGTGCGCTTCACCGACCACGTCGGCCCGGAGTCCCGGATCAAGGTCATGACCGACGGCATCCTGCTCGCCGAAACCCAGTCCGATCCTGAGTTCCGCAGCTACGACACCCTGATCCTGGACGAGGCCCATGAACGCAGCCTCAACATCGATTTCCTGCTGGGCTATCTGAAAACCCTGCTGCCACGCCGGCCGGGGCTGAAGCTGATCATCTCCTCCGCCACCCTGGAAGCGGACCGCTTTTCCGCCTACTTCAGCGGCGCGCCGGTGGTGGAGGTATCGGGGAGGACGTATCCGGTGGAAGTGCGCTATCGGCCTCCGGAGGTCAATACGACCTCCGCGAAATCCCCCCTGTCCCCCCTTTTGCAAAGGGGGGAGCAAACCCCGTCCGGCCTGGCGCCCCCCCCTTTGCAAAAGGGGGGACAGGGGGGATTCGCCAACCTCAGGAACAAGGAGCAAGTCCAGGAAGAACCCGACCTGGACCTGGCCATCCTCCACGCCGTGGACGAACTGGCCCGGGAAGGCCCCGGCGATATCCTGGTGTTCCTGCCCGGCGAGCGGGAGATCCGCGACGCCCAGGAATCCCTGCGCAAGCATCACCCGCCGCAAACGGAAATCCTGCCCCTGTTCGCCCGCCTGTCCGTGTCCGAGCAGGAGCGGGTGTTCCAGTCCCACGGCGGCCGCCGCATCGTGCTGGCCACCAACGTGGCGGAAACCTCCCTCACCGTGCCGGGCATCCGTTACGTGGTGGATGCCGGCCAGGCCCGGGTGAAGCGCTACTCGCTGCGCAACAAGATCGAACAACTCAAGATCGAGAAGGTGGCCCAGGCCGCCGCCAACCAGCGCGCCGGCCGCTGCGGCCGGGTCGCGGCGGGGGTGTGCATCCGCCTCTATGACGAGCAGGACTTCCTGTCCCGGCCCAAGTACACCACGCCGGAACTGCTGCGCTCGTCCCTGGCCGGCGTCATCCTGCGCATGAAATCCCTGCGCCTGCCGGAGATCGAGGCCTTCCCCTTCCTGGA
>CAZEOR010000256.1:0-4858 GCA_964513695.1 uncultured Thiobacillus sp. | reverse complement strand
CCTTGGAACCCAGAAAATGCTTGCGCTTGAACACGGTTGCTTTGGAAAAGGGGGGTTAGGGGGGATTCAACCCGGTGAGCCGGCACGCAGGTTGGAGAATCCCCCGCCTTCCCCCTTTTGCAAAGGGAAAGGTGCGCACGCCCAACCGATCTCATTGAATTCAGCCTCTCCCTCTCCTTAGCCATCTCACACCCCCTTGTCGGCCAATCCGAAGTCTTCCGGATAGTTGTCCAGGGCCGACAGCACCGGGTACGGGGTCATGCCACCCATGGCGCATAGCGAACCTTCCAGCATGGTCTGACACAGATCGCGCAATAAAGTGTCGTCGTTGGCCTGTTTCGGCCGCTCGGACAGCATGGCGTCCAGCAGTTCCACGCCGCGCACCGAGCCGATGCGGCACGGCGTGCACTTGCCACAGGATTCGACGGCGCAGAAATGCATGGCGTAGCGGGCCATCTTCGCCATGTCCACCGTGTCGTCGAAGGCGACGATGCCGCCATGGCCGACCGTCGCACCGACTGCGGCGAAGCCCTCGTAGTCCAGGGGCAGCTCGAAGCGGGATTCAGGCACATAGGCGCCCAGGGGGCCGCCCACCTGCACGGCGCGGATCGGGCGACCGCTGGCGGAGCCGCCGCCATAGTCGTAGAGCAGCTCAGACAGGGTGACGCCGAAGGGCGCTTCCACCAGGCCGGGATGCTTCAGGTTGCCGGCCAGTTGGAACGGCAGCGTGCCGCGCGAACGGCCGCGGCCATAGTCCCGATAGGCCTCGCCGCCGTGGGCGAGTATCCAGGGCACGCTGGCCAAGGTAATGACGTTGTTGACCACCGTGGGCATGCCGAACAGGCCTTGCAAGGCCGGCAGGGGCGGCTTGGCGCGCACCAGTCCGCGCTTGCCCTCGATGCTTTCCAGCAACGCGGTCTCCTCGCCGCATACATAGGCGCCGGCGCCCTTGAACAGGATCAGTTCGAAGCGCCGGCCGGAACCGAGCACGTTTTCGCCCAGCAGGCCTTCCCGGTAGGCGGCGGCGATGGCCGCCTCCATGATGTTCCAGGCATCAGGGTATTCCGAACGCAGGTAGATGTAACCGGTGACCGCGCCCACCGCCAGGCCGGCGATGAGCATGCCCTCGATTAGGCAAAAAGGATCGCCCTCCATCAGCATGCGGTCGGAGAAGGTGCCGGAATCGCCCTCGTCGGCGTTGCAGACGATGTACTTCCGGCCTTCCCCGCCATTGGCGTTCAGCACCGTGCGCCACTTGATGGCGGTGGGGAATCCGGCGCCGCCCCGGCCGCGCAGGCCGGCACTTTCCAGGGAAGCGACGATGGCTTCCGGCGCCAGGGCCAGCGCCTTTTCCAGGCCGGCCAGACCGCCGTGGGCGCGATAGTCGTCCAGGGAAAGCGGATCGGTCACGCCGACCCGGGCGAAGGTCAGGCGGGCCTGGTTCTTCAGGTAGGGGATGTCCGCCGTCGGCCCCAGGGACAGGGCGTGGTTTCCGCCCGTCAGCCAGCCGGCATCGAACAGGCCGGGCACGGCTTCCGGCGTGACCGGGCCGTAGGCGTAACGGGTGCCCGCCACCTCCACTTCCAGCATGGGCTCCAGCCAGTAGAGGCCGCGCGAGCCGTTGCGCACGATTTCCAGCGCCAAGTCGCGCCGCTTCGCCTCCACGACGACCGCGTGGAGCACGGCATCGGCCCCCACGGAGCGGGCGCCGGCATCGCGGGGGATGAACACATGGGTACTCATGTCGAGGCTCCCTCCGCCAGCAGGATATCCAGGCGCTCCGTCGTGACCCGCCCGATCAGGCGGCCATCCATCATGACGGCGGGAGAGCAGGCGCAGTTGCCCAGGCAGTAGGCGGCTTCCAGCGAGATCGCGCCATCCGCCGTGGTGGCGCCGAATTCGGTACCCAGAGCCTTGCTGGCGTGTTCGGCGATGGCTTCGCCTCCCATGGCCTGGCAGGACTCGGCGCGGCACACGCGCAAAACGTGGCGGCCGGCGGGGCTGCGACGGAAATCATGGTAGAAGCCGATCACGCCTTCGACTTCGGCCCGCGACACGTTATGAGCCTTGGCCAATTCAGCGACGGCGGAATCGGAAATGTAGCCATGGATGTCCTGCAAGCGGTGCAGCGCCGGCAACAGTCCGGCGGGGTCGGCCGCGCTGGGGGATTCAGTTGTCATGGTGGATACGGCGTAGTGGAGGATCAGTTCTATTCAGCAATTCGCATGCCAGTGGTCAAGTCGCCTGATGTCACGGTGATTTCATATAAATATCAATTGGTTACAAAGCCATGTATTGCACAGGGGTCATGATGCGTGAAAACACGCTGTGACAGACTGTCTCACCCGCGGGAATGCCGTGGCTCGACGATACAAGCCCGATAGCGCGGAATTCCAGCCTGACTTTTGGCTGTTTTTGTCAGGGCAAATTTCCCGACGATCCAGGTGGGGTCGTTCGACCTGTTGCTGCGACATATTGTCACACCCTCGCAATGTCACTCTGTCACGGCGAAAGAACGGCGAAACAAACACGAATCAAGACAATGCAATGATTTATAAGGGTTTTATGTCGTGGCATGGTTATTGCCTACCAGTTCCGTGCGTCGCTTTGCTCGCACTCCGGCCGTCATCCAGGCGCCCCCGGAACGTTGCATCAGTGCGCTTGGAAACTATGGATGAAGAGGAGACTGACATGACCCAATGCAATAGCCGTTTTTCCGCTCGTTTTTCTGCCAAGACCCTGGCTGCCGCTGTATCCACCGTTTTCGCCCTGGGTGCCACAGCCCTTCCGGCGATAACCCATGCCGATGAAACCAGCTGTTCCCCGTTCACCCCCCTGATCAAGGGCCAGGAAGACTTCGTCTATGTCTGGACCCTTGGCGTGGAAGGGATCGGCGATGGCTCTGACAAACTCGTGACCGTGGACGTGAATCCCAAGTCCAGTACCTACGGCAAGGTGATCAACAGCCTGTCCGTGGGGGGGCGCAACGAGGCCCACCACATCGGCTTGTCCGATGACCGCCGTTACGTCTGGGGCGGTGGCCTGGACAGCAGCCATATCTTCATCTTCGATGTGCACACCGATCCGGCCAAACCCAAGCTGGTGAAGGTGATCAAGGACTTCGTCGAGAAGTCCGGCGGCATTGTCGGCCCGCATACCTTCTACGCCGCGCCCGGCCGCATGATCATCACCGGCCTGTCCAACAACAAGGACCACGGTGGCGTCAGCGCCCACGTCATCTACAACAACAAGGGCGATTACGTTAAGACCGTGAACATTCCCACCGCCGAGGTCGGCGGCGCCAAGGGCGACGGCTACAACTACGATGTGGCCATCAACCCGAAGAAGAATGTGATGATCTCCACGTCCTTCACCGGCTGGAACAACTACATGATGGACCTGGGCAAGATGGTGAAGGATCCGGAGGCCATGAAGCACTTTGGCAACACCTCCGTCATGTGGGACTTCAAGACCATGAAGCCCATCAAGGTGTTCAGCACGCCCGGCGCTCCACTGGAGGCGCGCTGGTCCTGGAACAAGGGCGACAACTGGGCTGTGACCACCACGGCCCTGACCTCTAACATCTGGGTGTTCAAGCAGGATGACAAGCACGAGTGGCAAGCCCACAACGTCGGCACCATCGGCAACCCGGCCGACATCCCGCTGCCCGTCGACATCTCCATCTCAGGCGACGGCAAGAGCATGTGGATCAACACCTTCATGGACGGTTCCACCCGCTTCTGGGATTTCACCGACCCCATGCACCCGAAGGAAACCTTCAAGATGAAGGTGGGTTCCCAGGTCAACATGGTGTCCCAGAGCTACGACGGCAAGCGCGTCTACTACACCACTTCCCTCCTGGGCAACTGGGACAAGAAGGGCAAAGACGACGAGCAGTTCCTGAAGATGTATCACTGGGACGGCAAGGCGCTGAAGCTGGGCTTCGAGATCGACTTCTACAAGGAGAAGCTCGGCCGTGCCCACCACATGAAGTTCCAAGCCCGCGACATGAGCAAGCTGCAACCCCTGCATGCCCAGGCCGAAGGCCTGGACAACCTGAAGCTGGTCCTCAACGGCCAGTAAGCAGGCAATGGGTTATTTCCGCGTAACCATCTCCACCGCGGTTGAACGCCTCTCCTTCGGGGGAGGCGTTTTTTTCCCGCGTCTCTTTTTTTGCCTGTTGATCGGCTTCGCCCTGGGCGCCCACGCCGGCGAACTCAACCCGATCAGCGCGGCCCCCATCGAGGAGCCGGGTTTCATCCCGCCGCCCCCCGGCACCTATGAACTCCAGCACATCATGAAGGCCGGCGAAGGCCGGGTTCTGGACATCGCCGGCGCGCCAAGGAAGCTCTCCGAATTCACCGGCGGCAAGGTCACCCTGCTGTCCTTCATCTACACCACCTGTGCCGATCCCAACGGCTGCCCCTACGCCTACATGGTGTTCCACAATCTGCAAAACCGGCTTGAGCGGGATGCACGCCTGCATGGCAAGGTCCGCCTGGTCAGCCTGTCCTTCGACCCCAAGCGGGACACGCCCCAGATGCTGCGCCTGTATGCGGGAGACAACGCCAAGCCCGGCCAGCCGGTGGAATGGGACTTCCTCACCACCACCGGCATTCCCGACCTGCTGCCCATCCTGGACGACTTCGGTCAGGATGTCTTCCTGGAAATCGACCCGGTCAGCAAGGCGCACCTGGGTACCTACAGCCATGTCCTGAAGGTGTTCCTGATCGACGGCAAGCACACCGTGCGCGAGGTCTACACCACCGTCTACCTCCAGGCCGACATGGTGTACAACGACATCCTTACCCTGCTGATGGAAGAAGGCTTGAAGTGACAGGTCGATTGGCCGGCAGTC
>CAZEOR010000255.1:0-4880 GCA_964513695.1 uncultured Thiobacillus sp. | reverse complement strand
CGGCCATCGATCTGCAGCGTGTTCCAGGGGGTGCCCAGGCCGGCGAGCATGGCCGCCGGCCAGACCGACGGACTTTGGGCGCCGCCGGGGGGGTCTTGAACGTGCAGTGTGGCGCCGCCCCAGCCGGGGGAGACCCGCAAGGCCAGGGGTTCCGGGGTGCAGCAGTCGGCCCCCAAACGGATGGTCAGACCGTTCAGCGACGGGCGGATCGACCAGCTGATCCTGCCGGGCAGGATGGACCGGTCGCTGCTGCCCGCGCCGCCGGAAAACTGCACCCGGGCGGAGCCGGTCCAGACCGTGCCGCGGGCTTCCGGCAGGTCGACCCTGCCGGCGCTCGCCACCTCGACCGCGAGTGCGAGCCAGGCGGCCGGTGCTTGCAGGACCAGGGTGGCCACTGCCCCAGCCAGCGCACCGAAGCCGGCCCAGGCCCACGGCGGGGCTTGCGTCCGGTTCTGGACGGTTCGGTTGCTTCGGCGGGACATGATCACGGCAGGAATGGGCTCCCGGCGGCATCAGCGCGGCGGCAGGGCCAGAACGATCACGCCATCCCACAGGATGCCGGTGGCCGCCGTGGTGGCCGGGCTGCGTACCAGTCGGGCTTCGGCGGGTAAAGCCCGGGCGTTGGCGCGGACCTGGGCCAGCCAGGCACCCAATGCCGTCGCGGTGACACCCTTGAGCGTGAGGGTCGCCCGCTCGCCGGACACCGAGAGTTGCGCGCCGGTCCCCAGGCTTTGTTTCACCGAGGCTTCCAGTGCCCGAACGGCTTCGTCTTGCCGGGCTTTGGGTTGTGCCTGCAAGGCACGGGCCTGTGCCTCCAGCGCTTGCATCTGTTGCCATTGGGCGTCCAGGCTTTGCTGCCGCGCTTCGGCTTGTCCCAGTATTTTCAGGGCGGGCGCCACACCGACCCACCACAGCAACGCCAGGCTCACGACGGCGGTTGCGGCGGCGAGCAAGGTCTGTTCCCGTGGCGCCAGGGCGCGCCAGCGCTCCTGAATCAGCGCCTTCAGCTTGGCGGCGGTCATGGCGCGCCCTCCGAACGGACCAGCAGGCTGTCACCGCCCATCCGGCTGGCGTAACCCATGGGTTGCAGCTTTTCGGTGAAGGCGGCCATCTCCTGCGGCCCCAGGCTGACGCCCTTGAGCCGGACTTCTCCCGCTGCGTACTCCAGGGCCGTGGGGTTTTTCCCGGGCGGCAACGCGGAGCCGGCGGCGGCGAGCATGGCCTCCAGATCCCGGGCGGACGGCGTGCCGGTGGCCTGGCGCAAGGCCGCCACCTCGCGGGCCATCTGCAACGGGGCGTCCACCACCACAGTGACGGCCGGGAATGTGCGCGTCAGGGTGGCGTCTATGGCCTGTCGACGGCTCTGCCACGATGATTGCTCCTTCCATGCCCAGGCGTTCAGGCCGATCAGGTTTCCCACCAGCAGCATCCCGAGGGCCCATCGGGCCGCCCGCCACCGGGGGGCGCGGAGCATGGCTTGCACGGCGCCCAGCGTCCGTTTCAGCGAGCGGGTTCGGCTGGTGTTCACCAGATCGAACTGGGCCAGGTCCCACGGGGTCTGGATGGCGAGCAGCAGGCGATGTTCGCGCTGCTGGAGCTCAAAGCTGTGCCGGAATACCGCTTCGGCGCGCTCCGCCGTTGCCGGTTCCGCAAACAGCTCGCCGGGCGCGGAAGTCAGGTCGTGACCGAGTACCGTTCCCATCGTCGTGGCACCCAGCGGAAACCGTGCCACGCCGCCGGCAACGGCGTCGCCGGTCACCACGGTCCACGGATGTTCGGCTTGCCCCAGTACATGCAGCCGCAACGGGCCACCCCGCGGCGCGAACTCCGGAACGATGCGCGAGACGTGCCGGCCGGCACTTTCGAGCGCCTGCAGGTGCTGTCGAAGCCAGGCTTTGTCGACGGCGCAAATCCAGACGGAAGCCCCAGCAGCAAAAGACGGCTCACAGGCCAGGTGCACATCCTGAGGGTCGTCGAGCAGGCGGTCTTCCAGCAGGCTGAGAAGGACCGGCCGCAGCCGCGAAGAACCCGAACCCACACCCTTGGGCAATTCGACACGGTGCCACGACATCAGCTCGGGTGGAACCACCGCAACGATCTCGTCGGTGCCCCGATTTGCCTGCGGCAACAGGCTGGCCGCGGCGTTGGCATGCAGGCCAATGGTCACCCCATCCGGCGTGAGCACATGCTCGTAGCGGGTGGCGGTGTCGCCGCCGGACGGCGGGAGGGCAATGATCAACGTGCTCATGGTGGAATAGCGGGGCATTGTAGAGAAGGTGACAGGGCCGGGACCGGCACGACAGGCAGGCTGACCAGCCGGCGCTGGCGAGGTTGCGGACGCATCCAGGCCGGCCTTATCGCGAACGTGTCACGGTGCGCACGGTGACGCCGTCACGTTGCACCATGGAAACCTCCTCCACGACGGACTGGTCCAGGCGCACACGTCCGCGAATCTCGAAAAAACGGGAATTGACGGCGAGTTGCGCGCCTGCGCCTGAATCACCCAGGGCGGGGACCAGCCGCGTGGCATCGGCCAAGGTGGCGAAATGAGCCCGTTCCCGCTCGGTGACCAGGCGGGCGGCGCTCGCCCTGTCAAGCCCGGGCACGGTGGCCTGGATGACCTCGGCGCTGGCCGTGTTGAGATTAATCGGGGTGCGCTCGGGCAACAAGGTCACAAAGGGCCTGAGGGCGGTTGTGGTCGCCGGTGAAATGCCCAGCCAGGCCAATTGGTCGATGGTTCGCGGCATCAATGGCTGTTGCGGGTTTATAGCCTGCCCCTCTTTGGCGATCTGGCTGGCCGCCAGCATGCCCTGTGTGAGCAGACCCAACTCGGCAGGCGGCAGGCCCAGTTGATCGAACAGGCGCGCCAGTGCCTGCGCGGCCGGCTGTGACAGCTTGCCATCCTCGACCAGGTTGGTCAGGTTCATCCGTCCCTGCAGGTCGGTGATCTGCCCGGAAAGAAACGCGTCACGGTCCGAGTCGGCCGAACTGGTTTCCATGGACAGAAAGGTTGACAGGCGGGCTTCATTCAGCGGAACAGCCCAGGGCTCGGCCAGATGGTCCGCGCCGCCGGTGATCGCATCCTGACGCAGGATCAACCGCGCCCAGTCGAGCGCGCCGGTCAACAACCAGGCCGATTGCACCCGGGCTCGCTCGGCCGCTTCCACCTCGACACTTCGCCATTGCTGCCACAGGGCTGTGGCGGCCATCGTGGCTACCAGCGTCACGGTCAGCATGGCCGCCAGCAGGGCGGCGCCGCGCTGCGCCTTCATGACTTGCCGCCTCCGACGGTTGCCCGCACCCAGTCCACGCTGAGGATGCCGCCGATCGGTTGGGTTGGCGCGAGCGTGAGCACGAGTCGAACGCCGTCCGGAATGGCTGACTTCGGGCCCGCTGCGGTGGTGCCATCGCTGGACAAAGGGTTGCTCCAGGCGCCGCCTCGGAAGTAGAAGATCTGCCATTCGTCCAGCGGGAAGACCGCCACCTCCCGCTTTTTTTCTTCGTCCCCCGCGTTCTGGGCCCAGATCGAAGCCTGCCCCCAGTAGGCCTGCCAATCGTCCAGGGTGGTCATGGGCGGCGACTGCCACCGAAGCCAGCTGGACCCGGCACCGGTGCGGCGGGTCCAGGCGACCACCCGCAGCCCATCGGCGGGGCCCGCGCTGCTGCGTCGGGTGATTCGAAGCACCCGGCCATCCCAGTCCAGGCTGGTGATCTGTGGCCCGTCGGCCATGGCGTCAAGGTCGGCTTTCCATTGGGCCAGGCCCGCCTGTAACACGAGAATCTCGTTCGAACGGGCCTGCGTCTGGGTCTGGGCCCGGCTCATGCCGTCGAGGCCGCGCCAGCTCAGCAGCGCCATCAGCGCCATCACCGCGATGGCCACCATCAGTTCGACCAGCGTGAAACCCCAGTGGGAGTACCGCGACGACGACTTGCCTGGGGTAAAGACCATTGGTGCGCCTCAGTAGCGGCCAATCACGGTCGACAGGGTCAGCAGCGGCGCGCCGCTTTCGCTGACCTTGGCATCGATCCGCCGGAAGGATGGATTCTGTGTGGGCCGGACCGTCACGGTGACGTCGAACCGTCGGTTTCCTTGCTCGCAACCCGATTCGCTGTCCCCGACGCCCGGCATCTGCTGTGACAGGCGCGCCTTCACCAACTCGTTTTCGGCACAGATGTGCGCCAGCAGGATATCGGACTGGCGCATGCCGTTGTTCGTCAACGCGGCCGTCGCGCGAAGGCCGGCCGTGAGCGCAATGGCGACGATGCCCAGTGCAACCAGAACCTCGACCAGGGTGAAGCCCCTGATGCGCCGTTTGCCCGTCATGGAGGCGTTCCGGGTTGCACGGTGAACGGTCGAAGCCCGTCCGTTGCCACGCGCAGTTGCCTTTCGGGTTGGCTCGCGCTGACCAGCACGATGCCCTGGGGCTCGATCAGCGGATCCGGTCCCAACTGGAGGGAAGTGGTGCCTTGGACCGCGGTGTCGGTCCCGAGCCAGGTGGCGGGCAGCGAACCCGCATCAACGCCGACGAATTCAAAGCCCTGAGCCGTGGTGCGCCAGAACACGACCCGACCGGTGGCCCTCGACTGGGCACGACCGGCTTCCAGCAACGCGGCCAGGCGCTGTGCTTCACGTTCCAGCGAACTCGCGCTGGCATCACGCAAGGCCAGGCTGACGGTCGCCGTTCCGATGGCAATGATGGCCACCACGACCAGCAGTTCCAGCAGGGTGAACCCCGACGACCGGAATCTGCGATCGGTTGGTCGCGAAAGGACCCGGTGCGAGCCCGGGCGTGCATCCGTCATGCCCTGGTGTCCCCCGGGGCAGACGGCGTCTGGCCTGCACTATTGCCAGCTGCCAATATCCGCATCCTTGCCTTCAC
>CAZEOR010000254.1:0-4883 GCA_964513695.1 uncultured Thiobacillus sp. | reverse complement strand
TCCAGCAGGGCGGCGACGCGGCGGCGCTGCTCGTAGAGCCCGGCTTCCTCGCGTTGGTCGGCGCTGACCAGGGCTTCGGCAAGGTCGCCGCCAATGTCATTGGCCAGCTCCCGCGCCAGTTGCTTGGCGTAATCCATCAACTGGTCCGCGGCCAGGCGCATGCCCAGGCCGAATTCCGCGTTGTCCTCGAACAGGGAGTTGCTCCAGGCCGGACCCCGGCTGGCGCCGTTCACCGTATAGGGGGTGGTGGGCAGGTTGCCGCCGTAGATCGACGAACAACCGGTGGCGTTGGCGATGAGCATGCGGTCGCCGAACAACTGGGTGGCGAGCCGGATATAGGGCGTCTCGCCGCAGCCCGCGCAGGCGCCGGAATACTCGAACAGGGGATCGAGCAGGGCCGAGCCGGGGATGGTGGTGTGCTTCACCGCGCTGCGGTCGAACTCCGGCAATGACAGGAAGAAGCTGTAGTTGTCACGCTCCTGTTCGCGCAGGGGGCCGATGGGCGCCATATTCACCGCCAGGCGGCTGACGTTGGACTTGTCGTGGATGGGGCAGGCTTCCACGCAATCGCCGCAGCCGGTGCAATCCTCCGGCGCCACCTGGTAGCTGATGTGGGTGCCGGGCGGGTAGTCCTTGCTCTTGGCCGGCACGTGCTTGAAGGTGAGCGGCGCCGGGTTGGCCGGATTCGCAGCCAATTCAGCCGGGAAGAGCCGGGCGCGGATGGCGGAATGGGGACAGACGAACACGCACTTGCCGCACTGGGTGCACAGGTCCGCTTCCCAGACCGGGATTTCCAGGGCGATGTTGCGCTTCTCGTATTGGGCCGTGCCGATGGGGAAGGTGCCATCCACGGGCATGAGGGAAACCGGCAGGCGGTCACCGTGGCCGCGATAAATCGGCAGGGTGAGCTCGCGCACGAAGGCGGGAATTTCCCCCTCCCCCCTCGGGGGAGGGGCGAGGGGAGAGGGAACAACCTCTCCAGGAGCAAGCCGTGCTCCCTCTCCCCCATCCGCTCCCCCGAGGGGGGCGGGGGGAACTTCAAAGAGGTTCGCCAGCGTCATGTCGATGGCCTGGTGGTTCAGGTCCGCCAGGCGCTTGCTCTTCTTGCCGTAGGTCTTGTCCACCGCCTTCTTGATGGCGGCGATGGCCTCGTCCTTGGGCAGGATGCCGGAAATGGCGAAGAAGCAGGTCTGCATGATGGTGTTGATGCGCCGCCCCATGCCGGCCTCGTGGGCCACCTGATAGGCATCGATGACCCAGAATTTCAGGCCCTTCTCGGCAATCTGGGCGCGCATGGCATCGGGCAGGCTGGCCCAGGCCTTGTCCGCCGGTTCCGGCGTGTTGAGCAGGAACACCCCGCCCGACGCGGCGTGGGCCAGCAGGTCGTAGCGTTCGGTGAACACGGTCTGGTGGCAGGCGACGAAATTGGCCATGCCCTCTTCCACCAGATAGGCGGAACGGATGGGCGACCTGCCGAAGCGCAGATGGGAAACAGTCACCGCGCCGGACTTCTTGGAGTCGTAGACGAAGTAACCCTGGGCCTGGAGGTCGGTGCCCTCGCCGACGATCTTGATGGAGTTCTTGTTGGCGGACACCGTGCCGTCGGCGCCCAGGCCCCAGAACATGGCATGCTGAAGTTCACGCGCGGCATCGCTGCGGAAAGCCTCGTCCCAGTCCAGGGAAAGGTGGGTGAGGTCGTCGTGGATGCCGATGGTGAATTGGCGCTTCGGGCTGGCCCGGGCCAATTCATCGAACACGGCCTTCACCATGCCCGGCGTGAACTCCTTGCTGGCGAGGCCGTAGCGGCCGCCGGTGACGCGCGGCATGGGCCGCCCGCCGTCCGCTGCGGCCTGGGCCAGGGCCGTGACCACATCCTTGTAGAGGGGCTCGCCGTCCGCGCCGGATTCCTTGCAACGGTCCAGCACGGCGATGGCTTCCACACTGGCGGGCAAGGCTTGCAACAAGGCCGTGGCTGAGAAGGGCCGGAACAACCTCACCTTCAAGATGCCCACCTTGTCGCCCCGGGCGGTGAGATGGTCCACCGCTTCCTGGGCGGTCTCCGCACCGGACCCCATCAGCACGATGACCCGTTCGGCATCGGGCGCACCCTGATACTCGAACAGCCGATAGCGCCGTCCGGTGAGCTGGCCGAAGCGGTCCATGGCGGCCTGCATCAGTTGGGGAAAAGCATCGTAATAAGGATTGACCCGCTCCCGGGATTGGAAGAACACGTCCGGGTTCTGGGAAGTGCCCCGGATGGCCGGGTGTTCCGGCGACAGGGCGCGCGCGCGGTGGTCAGCCACACGGGCGTCATCGATCATGGCGCGCACGGTATCCCGCTCCACGTCGACGACCTTGGCCACCTCGTGGGAAGTGCGGAAACCGTCGAAGAAGTGGATCACCGGAATGCGGCCCGCCAGGGTCGCGGCCTGGGCGATGAGGGCGAAGTCCTGGGCCTCCTGCACCGAATTGGCGCAGAGCATGGCGCAACCGGTGGCGCGGCAGGCCATCACGTCGGAATGATCACCGAAGATGGACAGGGCGTGGGTTGCCAATGCCCGCGCCGCCACATGCAGCACGAAAGGCGTCAACTCGCCGGCAAGCTTGTACAGGTTGGGAATGAACAGCAGCAGGCCCTGGCTGGCGGTGAAGCTGGTGCCCAGGGCGCCGGAAGTGAGCGCCCCGTGCAAGGCCCCGGCGGCCCCGCCTTCCGATTGCATCTCGATGATCTTGGGCACCGCACCCCACAGGTTGGTCTTGCCCTGGGATGCCCATTCGTCGGCCCATTCCCCCATATTGGAGGACGGTGTGATGGGATAGATGGCAATGACCTCATTGCAGAGATAAGCCATGCGGGCGGCGGCCTCGTTGCCGTCGAGATTGAGATAAGCGGTCATTGCGCCCCCGGATAACGCTGGAAGCCACCATTTTAGGAGCTTGCGCCCACGACGGCAGCGAAAACGGACATGGATTCACGGCGGAATTCCCGATTCCGTGAATCCCGGCCACGGTGCTCGATTTTGGAACCCCGTGGCCTGCTTCTTGCTAATCTGAGGGCAACACCCGCACCGACACCATGCCAACCACACCCCACCCCGACATCCTGGCCACCGCGGTTCTCATCGTGGACGCCCAGCAGGTCACCCGCTACATCAACCCGGCCGCGGAGAACCTGTTGGGCATATCGGCCTATCACGCCCTGGAAAGGCCGGTGTTAATGCTGCTGGGGGAGTGCCCTGAATTGGTGCGCGCACTGGATCATGCACTATCAGAGGGCGCCAGTTACACCGAACATGACCTGGCCCTCACCATCAATGGTCATACCCTGGTGCTCTCCGCCACCGTTTCGCCCATGGACGACGCGGCCGGCTCGGCGGTCATCGAATTGCATCCCGCCGCCGGCAACGTGCGCATCGCCCGGGACGAACAGGTCATGGCCCAAACCCAGGCCAGCCAGGCCCTGTTGCGCCAGCTGGCCCACGAAATCCGCAATCCCCTGGGCGGCATCCGGGGCGCCGCGCAATTGCTGGAAGGCGAACTGGAATCCACCGACCTGCGCGAATACACCCAGGTCATCATCCAGGAAACCAACCGTCTGCAAGGCCTGCTGGACCGGCTGCTGACGCCGGCCAAGCGCCCCGTGGTCCAGCCCGTGAACGTGCACGAGGTGCTGGAACGGGTGCGCAGCCTGATCCAGGCGGAATTCCCGCGCCTGCAATTCCATTGCGACTACGACACCAGCCTGCCGGAACTGGCGGGCGACCCGGAACAGCTCATCCAGGCAGTGCTCAACATCGCCCGCAACGCCGCCCAGGCCATGAAGGGCGAGGGCCGCATCAGTTTCCGCACCCGCGTGGCGCGCCAGGTCACCCTGGCCATGAAGCTGTGGAAGCTGGCCATCCGCCTGGACGTGGTCGACAACGGCCCAGGCATCCCCGACGACATGCTGGGGCGCGTGTTCTTTCCCCTGGTTTCCGGCCGGGAAGGCGGCACCGGCCTGGGTCTGACCCTGGCCCAGAGTCTGATACAGCGCCACGAAGGAGCGATCCACGTGGAGAGCCAGCCGGGCCGCACCTGTTTTTCCATTTACCTGCCAATCAAATAAGAGGCACGAGGAGTCAACACCATGAAACCGGTCTGGATCATCGACGACGACCGCTCCATCCGCTGGGTATTCGAGAAGGCCCTGGCCCGGGAGAACCTGCCCCATCGCATCTTCGACACCGCCGAGGCCGCCCTGCGCGCCCTGGACCGGGAAACCCCCGGCGCAGTGGTTTCCGATATCCGCATGCCCGGCATGAGCGGCCTGGAGTTCATGGAGCACATCAAGGCGCTCCAGCCCCGCCTGCCCATCATCATCATGACCGCCTACTCGGATCTGGATTCGGCGGTTTCCGCCTTCCAGGGCGGCGCTTTCGAATACCTGCCCAAACCCTTCGACGTGAACCACGCCCTGGAGCTGATCCACCGCGCCCTGGAGGAAGGCGGCCGCGCCGAGGAAATGCCGGGGCTGGATTCCGGCCTGGTGGGCCAGGCCATGCTGGGCCAGGCGCCGGCCATGCAGGACGTGTTCCGCGCCATCGGCCGCCTGAGCCAGAGCCACGCCACCGTGCTCATCACCGGCGAAACCGGCACTGGCAAGGAACTGGTGGCCCACGCCCTGCACCGGCACAGCCCGCGCAAGGAAAAACCTTTCATCGCCCTCAACACCGCCGCCATCCCGAAGGACCTGCTGGAATCCGAGCTGTTCGGCCACGAGCGCGGCGCCTTCACCGGCGCCACCGCCTCGCGCCGGGGCCGCTTCGAGCAGGCCGACGATGGCACCCTGTTCCTGGACGAGATCGGCGACATGCCCTCCAATCTGCAAACCCGGTTGCTGCGGG
>CAZEOR010000253.1:0-4887 GCA_964513695.1 uncultured Thiobacillus sp. | reverse complement strand
GATGCCGTTGTCCTGGTCGGTGGAGAGGGTCTGTTCCAGCCGTCCTTCCGAGCCGAAAGCCAGCCAGCAGAAGCCGTAACGGCAATCCTTGGTGGCGCCGCATTCCAACTCGATGACCCGCTGGGTGAGCAGGTCGTTGAGGGTGGACAGGATCTGGGTGAGCTGCTCGGCGGCGACGCCCTGGGCCATCATGTTGTGGCCGAGCTGGCGGATGTCATCGGCGGCCTTGACCAGGGTTTCCACGCTGGCCGCGCTACGGATGGTGGCGGAAATCTGGGTGACGCCTACCCGTTGCAGGGAGAACAGGTCCTTCTCTGAAATCACGCCGGTCAGCCGGTTGCCGTCCGCCACCAGCACATGGCGGAAACCGTGCCGGGCCATGATCATGGCCGCTTCGAAGGCGTGGGCGGTGGGCGCCAGGGAAACCGGATTGGGCGTCATGACCTCGCGCATGGGGGTATTCAGGTCGGTGCCCGACAGGATGACGCGGCTGATCAGGTCGCGCACCGTGAAAACGCCCACCGGGCGGTCCTCGCCTTCCACCACGACGATGGCGCTGATGGTGTTTTCCTGGATGGTTTCCAGGGCCTGGCGCAGGGGGGTGTCCGGCGTGCAGGTGATCGGCTTGCGCCGGGCGATGCTGGACAGGGGGCTGCGCAGGGACTGCTGTTCGGCCGTGCTGGTCGCGTAGCGGGCCTGGACGCTGCGCTGGGAGCGCTCCAGCAGGGTGGCGATACGGCGGGTGGAAAAATCCTGGAAGGCGGGCGACAGCTTGAACAAGGCGTGGAAGTCGGCCGTGTCCAGCTCATACGTGAACACGTCGGTGAGCGCCTTGAAGGTGGAGATGGCCACGCGCCCGCCGAGCAGGGCGCCCAGGGGGAAGGACTCGCCCTCGTGCAACTCCAGCCAGGCGCCTCCCGATTCCGTCTGTTCCACCTGCACCGTGCCCTGCTTGATGATGTAGAAGCGCTTGACGTCGCCGCTGTCGGGGGACAGCAGCACCTCGCCCTTGCCGTAGTAGGCCAGCTTGAGGCGCTCCGCAAGCCAGATAAGATGCTCTTTCGCCATGCTGTCGAAAGGCGCGAAACGGGCGAGATGTTCGGCTGTGGAGAGAATAAGGGAGTTGGGTGCGGCCATGGAAGTCAGCAGGCGGTGTAAAACCCGTAGCTTATTTCATTCGGCAGGACAGCTGAATGCCGATGGAGCGTTTCTCCAGATGCCGCGCGTATTGCGGCTACTTGATGGGAAGCACGACTTCCACTTGGAGTCCGCCACCCGGCGCGTCATCGAGTTTGATTTCGCCGGAGTGCATGGCCACGACCTGTTTGACGATAGCCAACCCAAGGCCGCTGCCTGGAATGTCAGCGCCGGCCAGGCGTTGGAAACGTTCGAATACGCGCGCGCGCTCGGAAGCAGGAATGCCGGGGCCGTCGTCGCGCACAATCAGGATCGCCATGTCCGCGGATCGGCGCAGTTCCACGTCGACTCGCCCACCCGAAAGTGAATAACGCAAAGCGTTGTCGATCAGGTTGCTCAGCAGCATGCGCAGACTCTCGGCTTGGCCGGTGAGGATGAGGGGGTCGCATTCGCCCACGCCCAAATCGATGTTGCGTACCTCAGCCTGGGCGGAAAAGTCCGCCACAGTTCGTTTGACGAGCGTGTCCAGCGCCACCGGGGTGAATTTTGCCTGGTTGGCTTCCGGCTCAAGCCTTGCCATGCCAAGCAGTTGATCGACCAGATGAGCGGCCCGATCCACGCCATCGGCAAGCTGGATCAGGGCGGCTTCACGTTCATCACTTGTTTCCGCGCGGCGTGCGATCTGGGCTTGCAACTTGACGGCAGTGAGGGGTGTGCGCAACTCGTGGGCGGCATCGGCGATGAAACGGCGTTGACCGACCATGGCCTGATCCAGGCGTACCAATAAATCATTCAGGGCATCCACCAGAGGCGCAACCTCGTCCGGCATACCCTGACTGTCCAGCGCGTGCAACTTCAGCACGCCCCGTTGCCCGATTTCACCTCGCACCTGTTCCAGCGGGGCCAGTGCACGCCCGACGGCAGCGCGAATGAGCAATCCCAGGACTATCACCAGGACACCCAGAGGAAAGAGCAGCCACGGCGCGATATCCGCGAACCTGCGCGCTCTGTTGGCCGATGTGGTGGCGACCTGAATGGTCAGTCCGCCTTCTTTCAGGGAATAAACCCGCCACTCGGTTTTATTCCATTCCATGATGTGCAGGCCCGGCTGTTGCGGAGGCGGCCCGATGTTGTCGAGGGATGAATAGAACAGACTGCCGTCCGAGGCCCATATCTGGCTGACGAACTGGCCCCGGTCGTTGCGGACTTCCTCGTCGTTGTCGTATTCGACGCCGTGGCGTACCACAGAGTAGGCGATCTGCTCGAGGCCGTAGTCACGGATTCGGTTGAAGGCATCCCATGCAAGGAGATAAGTGATCACACTGACCAGCAGTCCGGTCAGCACAAGCGCGCTGATCTGCCAGAGCAGGAGACGACCGCGGATGGAGTTCCTCATGCGTCGGCTGCCGCCGGATTCGGCGGAACCGGCGCGGGTTCGACCAACTTGTAACCGACGCCCCGCACATTCCGTATCCAGGCAGTGCCCAATTTGCGCCGCAGGTTGTGCAGGTGAACCTCGACAGCGTTGCTGACGACTTCCTCCTCCCAACCATAAATACGGTCTTCCAGTTGTTCGCGGGAGAGCACCGTGCCCGGTTTCTCAATCAATGCTGCCAGCAGTGAAAACTCACGTTGAGACAGCATCAGCGGTTTCTCATCCAGGGTCGCCTCCCGGTTCAGCGGGTTTACGCACAGGCCGCCAAGGCGCATTTCCGGCTGTTTGCGCCCTGTTTGCCGGCGTTGCAGGGCATGGATTCGGGCGATGAGTTCGTCCAGATCGAATGGCTTGGTGAGGTAATCGTCGGCCCCCAGATTGAGGCCGGATATTTTGTCGGCAATGGTGTCTCGGGCTGTCACCACCAATACCGGAATATCGTGTTTGTTGTGGCGCAGTTCCTTCAGCAAGCTGACGCCATCGAGCAGGGGCAGTCCCAGATCGAGCAGCAGCATCCCATAGTCGCCCGTTTCGATCGCGACCCGCGCCGAGCGGCCATCGCGCACCCAGTCCACGACAAATCCGGCCAGCTTGAGCCCGCGCACCACGCTCGCGCCGATCATGGGGTCATCTTCGGCCAATAACAGCTTCATGGGCGGATTATCGGCAATTTGTCCGAGGCGAGTGCATAAAGCTCTCGTGGAAAAAAGAAAAGCGGGGAGAACCCCGCTTTTCCGATCAGCTCGAAGCGCTGATTACTTCTTGGCAGCGTCAGCAGCAGGCTTGGCAGCTTCTTCTTTCTTCATTTCAGCCTTCTTGGCCTTCTTGGCTTTCTTGGCGGGCTTGGCTTCGTCTTTCTTGGCATCAGCAGCGGGAGCAGCAGCGGGAGCGGCGGCGGGAGCAGCAGCAGCCTTGGGGGCTTCAGCTTGAGCGGAACCGAAAGCGAAAACGGAAGCGGCGGCCAGCAGGGCGATCAGAGTCTTGTTCATGGATATCTCCTAAGGTGGGTTGTGCCTTACGAATAACGTTTGGCTGGAGCGTATTGTCCAAACGGAGACTTAATGAATACTTAAAAGTCCGAATATTTTTCAAGCCTGAAAAAGAAACCCCCCGGACAAGCCGGGGGGCGTTGTCGCCTCCGAAGAGACGACGGGGGAGGCCGGTGGAGGCTCAGTGGGCGGTGGCGCCTTCCGCGTGGATGCCGGTGTTCTGGCGCACGTAGAGTTCGTCCCACATTTCCTCGGAACGCTTGTCGCGGAACAGCAAGGAACCCAGGATGACGACCAGGAAGCCCAGGGGGATGGAGATCAAGCCGGGGTTCTTCAACAGGAAGTAAGGCTTCTCCAGGCCCATCATGCTGGTGGTCTGGCCTTCGAACTTCTTCATGTCGGCTTCGGCCTTGGCCTTGGCTTTCTCGGTGGCGGCGATGTCCTTCTTGACCTTCGCGATTTCCTTCTCGTCGGTCAGGGTCACCAGCTTCTCGTTCAGCTTGGCCAGCTTCTCGGCGGCGCCAGGCTTGGCCGGCTTCTCAGCGGAAGCGGCTTTTGCGGGCTCGGACTTGACGCAGCCTTCCATGGCGAACAGTTCGCACATGAAGCTGGAGGCCGCCTTGGCCGGCACGGCTTCCTTGGCGGGCTGCATGGGTTCGCCATTCAGCACCTTGCCGGCATCCTTGAGCACGGCCTTGGGATAGGTCATGTTCGGAGACAGCATCACCAGCACGATGGCAGTGATGGCGCCCACCAGCATGCCAGCCACGATGCCGTAGGTATTGGCGCGCTTCCAGTACAGGGTCAGGAACACGGCCGGCAGGTTGGAAGAAGCCGCCACGGCGAAGGCGAGCGCCACCAGGTGGGCGACGTTCTGACCTTCGGCGGCGATGCCGACGTAGATGGCCATGATGCCGACGATGATGGAAGACACGCGCGCCGCGATCACCTGCTCCTGCGGGGAAGCATGGTCACCCTTGATGACGCCGACGTAGATGTCATGGGCCATGGCGGAGGCCGCCGCCAGCACCAGGCCGGCCACCACCGCGACGATGGTGGCGAAGGCCACGGCCGCGACGAAGGCGAGGAACAGGTTGCCCAGCATCGATTCCGCGCCGCCACCGGCGAACTGCGCCAGCATCGGAGCCGCCATGTTGCCGCCCTTGTCCAGCGCGGCGATGGGGCCGGCACCGACGTTGATGGCCGCGCCCATGCCCAGGAACAGGGTGAGGACGTAGAAACCACCGATGATGCCCATGGCCCACAGCACGGATTGACGAGCGGCCTGAGCCGTCGGCACGGTGAAGAAGCGCATCAGGATGTGCG